>NZ_PJCA01000001.1:300000-500391 GCF_002836355.1 Moritella sp. Urea-trap-13 | reverse complement strand
GTACAGTGAAGAATCATTATCATAGTTTTCCATATCAGCACGCATAATGTCTGCTGTGTACTGTGCAATCTCAATACCTGTTTTGAAACGGTTTTGAGCACGCATACGCGCCGTATATTCTGGGTTAATTGCAGCCCATTTAGAACCATGTTCAGCTTTTAGTGTAGCAACCGCATCGATATCAGTGTTGTATGTTGACATAGCAAATCCCTTTCAGTGATCAAATGATGATTAATTAAATTGAAACGCAGCGACTAAAGCCTTTTATTCGTTTGCGTTTTGATGAGTTAATATTAAACGCTCAATTGATATTTAGTTAGTTTATAATTTCTATAGTCGCCATTCACACGGTGAATAATATGCGCTGTTCATTTAGCTCATTTATGGTGTATTCTGGTTGAAGTTGGTAGATATGAGTAAATTTGACGAGATGTCAGCTTTTATATCATTGAATTAGCGCTGTTTCATTAATGCGTTATTAATTTTTTATTGTAGGTATTTATTTTATGAATATATCAGGGATTGATCTTAATTTATTGATTTACTTCGATGTTTTACTGCGTGAGAAGAATGTAACCCGCGCGGCGAGTATGCTTAACATTACCCAACCAGCAATGAGTAACGGTTTACGCCGATTACGGACTCTACTGGACGATCCAGTTTTAGTACGTACCTCTGGTGGCATGACCCCAACTGAAAAGGCACGTAAATTAGCCCCAGTGATCAGAAAATTACTGTTGGAACTCGAAGAAGCCTTACAAGAAGAAAAAGAATTTGATCAGAGCAGTCAGCGTGTTTTTCGTATTATGGCCAGTGACTATGCTGAATCGACGCTGATCCCGCGCTTACTGAGTAAGTTGAGTAAGGTTGCGCCAAATATGACGGTCGATATCATGACGCCATCGGATGTGACCTTCCATGATGTCGAGGAAGGCAAGATTGATATGGCGATTAACCGCTTTGATGAATTACCGCAATCGTTTTATCAAAAGACCTTATGGCATGACTCGTTTACTTGCATGATGAATGCGGATAACCCGATCGTGAATAAGTTTAACCTTAACCATTATCTAGACTCTAAACACGTGTGGGTATCGAAGACTGGTTTTGGCGTTGGTGTCGGCATGAATCCGCATGATGTGCAGAAGTTGGGTTGGGTGGATGAAGCACTTAATCGCTTAGGTAAGAAACGCGATATCAAGGTATTTACCCGTAACTATAATGTCGCGATGCAGCTAGCACTACAAGATGAACTGATTGCCACACTACCCACTCAGGCAGCGCTAATCCATCAAAATAACAGTAATTATACTTTGCTTGAACCGCCGTTTCCGATCCCGAATATTGAATTGAAGATGATCTGGAGCCCGTTGTTACATCATGACGCTAGCCATATCTGGTTCCGTCAACTGGTGCTCGAAGCTGCAACGGAACTGCGTGCAGACTCTTTATAAGTGCACTATAAAATAAGCTTTAATACTGTTGTATCTCTAGGCTACTGATGACGTGGTGGCCATCAGTTACTTGCTGGCTCAGTTGATACATAGCATTAGCAAGTTGGTCGATGGCTATCGGCTTTTGCTGCTTTAATAACGTCAAAGGCAGCAGTGATAATATCGCCAGTGGGTAATAAGCGACAGCTTCAATTAATCTAAATTCGTCACGCTTACCGTGTAACAGTGTTGGTTGATAAAGGAATAAAGCCGCGAGCGGTAACTGACGTAATAACAGCTCTGTTTCACCTTTAGTTTGTAAGTAACTACTTGCTGATTTAGCGTTGGCACCGACAGCACTGATGACATGTAATTGCGCCTTGGTATTATTTGCGACCCAAGTACCGAAGTTAACAATATAGTCTTTATCGACTTGTCTGAATGCGGCTAACGAACCGGCTTTTTTACGGGTAGTGCCAAGGCAGCAATAAGCACAATCAATTTCTTTGGCACTATCCACAGAGCTATTTACCGTAATATCTAAATCATCAAAATTGGCTAAATCTAGGGTGATCTCAGTTACTTTGTCGAGATGCGCGAAAGGCGTTACTCGATAATGCACAACATAGATATTTTCAACTGCTGGATCATTGATTAACTGCTGCATAAGTTGATAGCCTGTTGCGCCAGTAGCTCCAACAATAATGACGTTTTTCATGATACTTCCTTTGGTGAATAGCCTTTATTAATAAGCCTTTATCGATGCTGCTTTTATTGAGGTTTGCCGTACTGATATTTAAAATATTTATAGTCGAATAGCGCCGTTAAGCAGGCTTGTTAGTTGTTTTGTTAGTTAAAAGACGCAAACGGAAGAAAATAACTGAGAGTAGTTTTAAACTCAGTAACCAACATAGGTTCAAGCTTACGCCGCCAATTAACCCTGTCACTATCGCCGCTTGGCTCAAAGGGATGCCAGGGGTGTACAGTGATAAGGTATTTTCAGCTAATTTACTGTCGACTCGGGTGATAAAATAACCCAGTTTATTTACATAACTACCGTCGGTCAGGATCGCTAAATCTGCGGCCAGTAGCGGTAATGACTGTTGTAAGGTGAATACTTGCTTACCTACTTGTTGCACTGCTGGTGCAGGACTAGCATCAAAGTCGGCAATCAGTGTGTCGAGCTGGCCACTAAAGTTAGTATCGGCAATGAATTGAAATTGTTGCAGCTGGGTTTGCTGGGCAAGGTAATAACCGGAAAATTGTTGGCTGTAATGATCGATAAACTGTGGTAATTGCATAAATAGCATGACGCCAAAAGTGAATAATAAGCGTTGTAATAATCCATTAATAAACGTCATGCTGTGCGTGTCCTATTTATAACTCTGCGCCGTATTGTGATTCCATCCAGCCTTCTAAGATAACCATGGCTGAGGCACTATCAATTGCGCCTTTTTGCAGGGCTTTAAAACCGCCTTCTTCAAATAAACGGGCTTTGGCATCTTTGGTTGTTAGACGTTCGTCATGCATTTCTGTTTTGACATTAAACCGGCCTGTTAGACGATTGGCAAACTTGATCGCACGCTTGGTGATCTCTTGCTCGGTACCGTCCATGTTAAGTGGCTTACCGACGATAACCAGATCTGGTTGCCATTCTTTAATTTGTTGCTCGATTAAATCCCAATCGGGAATACCATCATTGGCTTTAAAAGCCACAAGCGGGCGAGCTGTGCCAGTGATCTCTTGGCCAACAGCAATACCAATACTTTTTGTTCCGAAATCAAAACCAAGTAAGGTTCTTTGTCCGCTTTCTGCATTACTCATATTCTTCTCCGTAGGGGGCTTTACGAGTGTCCTACCTGACTCGATAATTGGTTGACGTCGATACCTATTTTCTGCACGGCCTGTTCCCAGCGTTGGTGTACGGGCACGTTAAATAGAATATCTTCATCGGCATTAATGGTTAGCCAACTGTTGTCTGCTATTTCTTGTTCTAACTGGCCTTTAGTCCAACCGGAATACCCTAACGCGACAATATAATTGTCAGGTTGTTTGTTGGTGCCTAGTGTCGCTAATACATCAAGTGATGAGGTGATCATCAACTCATCATTGATTTGTAAACTCGAGCTAAACCCAGGAGAGGCGGTATGCAATACAAAACCACGCTCTTCAGATACTGGACCACCTTTAAATACCGGATCATTGATGACGGTTTTTGGCTCTGCTAGTGCGGCTGTTTCATCGTCGAGGTCAGGTTCGATAGTTTGTGATAACAACTCGTCGATAGAAATATTAACGGGCAGGTTGATGATGATACCCATCGCACCTTCGTTGTTATGCTCACAAATATAGATAACAGAGCGTTCAAAAATACCATCTTTCATGCTTGGCATTGCGATAAGGAAGTGATCTTGCAAAGAGTCCATAGGCCTATCTTTTGTTGTTAGCAGTGAATTTATTATGGCAGACAATCATAGCTTAAGCGGTGAAGATTCACGATAAGCTATGATTTATTTTATGCTTATTTTATGTTTAGTTTGGCTCTTCATTTGGCTAGCGATTAAGAGCCGCAGGTAAATTAAGCTTTGTTTAAACGTACTTCAATTGCATCCATCAACATGCCTGTGATGCTTACATCATAAGCTGCTTCGATTTCACGAATACAAGTAGGGCTAGTGACGTTGATTTCAGTTAGCTTGTCGCCAATCACGTCTAGACCAACAAAGATCAGACCTTTTTCTTTTAACTTAGGGCCTAATGCTTTGGCAATTTTCCAATCACTTTCAGACAATGGACGTGCTACACCACGACCGCCAGCTGCGATATTACCGCGCGTTTCACCACTTGCTGGGATACGAGCTAGGCAATACGGTACTGGTTCACCATCAATCACTAAGATACGTTTGTCGCCATCTTTAATATCAGGAATGAATTTTTGTGCCATACAGTAACGCGTTTCATGTTCAGTCAGTGTTTCGATGATCACACTAACGTTTTTATCTTGTTCGTTAAGACGGAAGATTGATGCGCCGCCCATGCCATCTAATGGCTTTAAGATCACGTCTTTGTGTTCGTTATGGAACGCACGTAATTTGTCTTTACGACGTGTTACTAGCGTTGTCGGGGTGAATTCGCTAAACCATGCCGTGTACAGTTTTTCATTTGCATCACGTAGACTTTGTGGTTTGTTCACGATTAACGTGCCTTCGTCTTCTGCGCGTTCAAGCATGTAAGTAGCGTAAACAAATTCAGTGTCAAACGGGGGATCTTTACGCATTAATACTACGTCTAAATCTGAAATTAGGTGGTTAGTTTCTTCACCTAATTCGTACCAGTTTGCTGGGTCTTGTTGTACTTTCAATGAACGAGACGCAGCATATGCACGGCCTTCAAGCATAAATAGGTCTTGCATTTCCATGTAGAAAAGTTCGTAACCACGGTTTTGCGCTTCCATTAACATTGCAAAGCTAGAGTCTTTTTTAATGTTGATGTCTGTAATGGGATCCATCACGATGCCAAGTTTAATTGTCATATTCTTTATCCTATCCTAAATCGCCAAAGCGGCATTGTAGTGCGGTGATTGCCGTTAATGCTGCTGTTTCTGTTCGTAATACTCGAGGACCTAATAACGTTTCTTCAAAGTTAAATTGCTCTGTCATGCTGATTTCATCCGCAGATAAACCGCCTTCAGGACCAATTAACAAACGCACGCCATTGGTAGGCTCGGGTAAGGTGTTAATACTGTATTTTGCGCGTGGGTGCAGGTTCAGTTTAAGTTCTGTCGTTTCTTCTGCTGCCCAGTCTTTTAATTGTTTTGGTGCTAATACTTGTGGCACGAAGTTACGGCCACTTTGTTCGCACGCAGAAATGACAATTTTTTGCCATTGCTGTACTTTTTTCTCTAAACGCTCGCCAGATAGCTTAACACCACAACGCTCACTAAACAGTGGCGTGATAGTTGTTACACCCAGCTCGACTGATTTTTGGATAGTAAAATCCATTTTTTCGCCGCGCGAGATCGCTTGACCAAGGTGGATCTTTAATGGCGATTCACTGTTAATATCTTGGAATTCATCAATCTGAACTGTCACTGATTTTTTTGTGGTTTGTTCAATTGTGGCTTGGTATTGGCCACCTTTACCGTTAAATAAAGTTAGCGTATCACCGGTTGTCATGCGTAATACACGACCAACGTGGCCTGCGCCGTCTGGTGATAATTCAAAGCTAGAACCCACGATTAGTTCGCCGGATTCGAAGATGCGAGGATGACGCATGCTGGTTACCTTTATTTAAATATGTAGTTAATAAAATGATTATACCCACTTTTTTTATGAGCAGATGAAATTTATCAGTTAACAAATAAAATAGTTGTTTACTGGCGCAGTCAGAGAAGTGATATCAGTCTCATTTATGGCATCGTCAGATTCATCCTAAGGCTAAAAATTGATCCTTTGTTCGTACTAGTAGAGTCAATGCATACTATTTTTAATCGTTTAATGAAGAGCATATGATGAACAATACGCGAATAATACAACTAATAAATGAGTTTCCATTGCTGGAATTACTGATAGATCTTCAACCGCTGAGTTGGTTCAATCCGAAGGTAACGAGCTATGTCGAGGCTTTACCTTATGTTGGTTTAACCGCGCTTGATGTACAAGATGCCAGTGATCGCTTATTACGTTTTGCACCTTTTCTATGCCTGGCATTTCCTGAAACACAAAAAAGTAACGGTATTATTGAGTCTCGGTTACAGGCTATACCGCTGATGCAAGCGGCGTTGGGTAAACATTATCAGAGTGACTTACCAGGCCGGATGATGATCAAGCTTGATGCGCAATTGCCAATATCGGGCTCAATTAAAGCGCGAGGTGGTATTTATGAAGTACTGCAGCATGCAGAGAAATTGGCCATATCTGCGGGTATACTGCGTATCGATGATGATTACAGTAAAATTAATTCGCCACAATTTAAGGCATTTTTCAGTCAATATAAAATTGCAGTTGGTTCAACCGGCAACTTAGGCTTATCGATTGGTATTATAGGTGCCAGTTTAGGATTTCAGGTCAGTGTGCATATGTCTGCTGATGCAAGGCAGTGGAAAAAAGATCGCTTGCGTCAGCATGGCGTGAATGTGGTTGAGTATCAATCTGACTACAGCATTGCGGTTGAAAAAGGTCGTGAAGAAGCACTGCAAGACCCGTTCTGTCATTTTGTTGATGATGAAAACTCGACGTCGCTGTTCTTAGGTTATGCCGTTGCTGGAGAGCGCTTAAAGCAGCAGTTTGATGAGCAAGGCATCGTTGTTGATGCCGAGCATCCGTTATTTGTTTATTTACCTTGTGGTGTTGGTGGCGGTCCTGGTGGCGTTGCGTTTGGTCTTAAATTAGCTTTTGGCGATCATGTGCATTGTATTTTTGCGGAACCGACTCATTCTCCGTGTATGTTGTTAGGCGTTTATACTGGGTTGCATGATCAGATCTCGGTGCAAGATCTCGGTATTGATAATGTCACGGCTGCCGACGGCCTTGCTGTTGGTCGCGCTTCGGGGTTTATCGGTAAAGCGATGGAGCGGATGTTAGATGGTTATATCACCTTAACAGATGCGGACATGTATCAGTTATTAGGGCTGGTACATGAGACTGAACTGCTTAAATTAGAGCCTTCTGCACTGGCAGGCATGCCGGGTATTGTTCATGTTACCAACAATGCGGATTACCTTGAACGAATGCAACTTACTGATAAATTAGTGAATGCTACCCATTTAGTCTGGGCTACTGGCGGCGGTATGGTGCCAGAGGCGGAAATGACAGCCTATTTACAACTCGCTAAAAGTTGAGCCTTTTGATATGCGATCTGTTAAATTCAACGACGGTCTCTTAGGACTCGGTTTTGTTTATAATGGAAGTATTTTAGTCATGGAATTAACATTCGGTAGTCATAAAAAATTTAGCGGTAGTCAATTAGCTAACCTAGATACTTTTGTTAAAGCAGCGCAGTATGGTTCATTTACGCAAGCGGCAGAGGTGCTTTTCCTCAGCCCTAGCGCCGTGAGTCATCGCATTGCCAAGCTGGAGCAAGAACTTGGTTTTAAGCTGTTTCATCGTTTGCATAAACAGCTTAAATTGACGGGCGAGGGTGCACGCTTATGCCGCAGTTGCGAGCAGTTATTTAATTCATTGGATGAAGAGTTAAATGATATTCGCAGTAATGAATTATCTGGTCGTCTGACAATCTATGCCCGACCGTCTATTTCATTGTGTTGGCTGGTACCACGTATCCATGATTTCCATCGTCAATATCCGGCTATTCAGTTGGATATTCTGACCGGTAATGATGATATTAATTTTCAAACTGAATTTATTGATGTTGCGCTTTATTATACCTCGGGGCCTTTTCCGGGATTATCAAACATTGAATTAATGTCAGAAGAAGTCACGCCAGTCTGCTCTCCGGCTTATGCTGAGTTACATAACCTAATTGATAACCCCGACAATATTCGTCATTGCAGCCTATTGCATGATTGCAAAGCTTGGCCCCAAGCGGCTTATAATGCGGAATGGTTAGAATGGGTCGAGCGTCATCAGATAAGTGGGGTTAATTATAATCGTGGTTTAAGTTTTGATCGTTCCGATCTCGCTATGATTGCCGCGATTAATAATGCTGGCTTGGCGATTGGTCGTAAACGTCTAGTTGATAAACATTTACGCAGTGGTGAGTTGATCGCGCCTTTTCCGGCACTGATTAGCCCTGCCACGTATCAATATCACGCGGTATATAGCGCAGATATAACACCTAACCCGCGCGTTAAGGTGTTATTAGCTTGGTTGCAGCAGCAGGCTGACAAGTTTTAATTATGTGGTTAGCGCAGCGTAACACCATTATTTAGGTCGATAAGCTTACTCAGCACTTTATCACCGTCCATACGGATACCGTTGTGTTCGAACTCAGACGTTAACCAGTACTTGAGGTTATTAACGCGTGCAGCGGTTTCTAGGCTGTATTGCATTTCCACATACATGTCTTCGCTATAAATAGCTGCGGCCACTGGTACTTTATTATTTTTAAGTACTTCAAGGTCGTAAAGATCTGACCAATCTTGTTTACCTGCCAACTGTTGCGCCGCTGCTTGCAGTGGTTTTAAGTTATTAAATTGTTCGAACATCCACGGATAAATCATTTCACCAGTGAATAAGAACGGCTGACCCGGCTTGTAATTAAATTCATCATAATCAGCGCGAACAGTATGCGCAGCCCAATTTGATGCTTGCTGCTGGCAATAGATAGACTCGTGCAGCACGGCAAAGAGCGGGTTGCTATTGAAATCAAGGAACTGACAGAACTGTGCTAAGAATAGCGGGTTAACTTGCGTGCCTTGCGGTGTAGTGATAAGCGCCTGTTCCAGTAAGTAATAAACCGCTTCAGGGCCTTCTTCCATACCGATGTTAACACCAAGCAGTTGTAACATTTCAACGGTAAGCTTCTCACCTGTGGCAAGGTAAGTATCGTGTTCGCTAATATGTGTTGCTAATGCAGTGACAAGATCTTGCGCGTCGCTAAAACGATTAAAGAAGTCGCTATTTTTTGCTAGCACACGTTTATAGGTTGCTTGGTAAACTTCATCCGCAGGACGTGTTAGTGAAGGTAATCCGCCGGTAACAAAGGCTTGCGTTAGGCCTTCTGGCGCCGCGGTTAAATAACGTAATACACAGAAACCACCAAAGCTTTGGCCGATGATGCTCCAAGTATTAAATGGTGATAACTGTGCTCGGATCGCTTCAGCATCACGGACAATATTATCGGCGCGGAAATGGCTTAAGTAGTTAGCTTGTTCACTGGGTGTTAAGTGGCCAAGACTGACTGAACTGATAGGTGTTGATAGTCCTGTGCCACGCTGATCTAATAGTAATACCCGATATTCTTGTAATGCCCGTTTGATCCAGCCGCCATTGGCCATTGGACGTACAGCGGCAAAGCCTGGACCACCTTGAAAATAAACCAAATACGGTAGGTCTTGATCTTGTTTATCTGACGCGACAAGTTCACGTACAAAGACGTTAATACTGTCACCGTCAGGCTTGTTGTAATCAAGTGGCAAGGTAAATGTGTGCTTCTGTGCAACTAAGCCGCTTAATGTGAGATCAATTTTCATGGCAATCCTTTGTTAACAATAAAGTTATTATATAGGTTATTGTAACCTTAAATGGGTGTTAAGTATTAATGGCTGCTAGCAATTTAAGTAATAAGGAAGGTAATAATTATGGATGAAGCTTATAACGTCAGTGCTAATTTTTCTGATATGGATTTAGATGTTATACACGGGTTTATAGCTGGGTCATATTGGGCGAAAGGGATCCCTGTTGCAACCTTACAGCGAGCGCTTGAAAATTCATTATGTTTTGGTGTGTTTACCCAAGCAGGTGAGCAAGTAGGCTTTGCACGCATGATCACCGACAAGGCTACTTTTGCCTATTTAGCTGACGTATTTGTGTTAGAAGCACACCAGGCTAAAGGCTTGAGTAAATTGCTGATGGCAGCGATATTAGAGCATCCAGAATTACAGGGACTCAGACGTATGATGCTAGCGACTAGAGATGCGCATGCTTTATATCACAAATTTGGATTTACAGCATTAGCATCGCCAGCGATTTATATGGAGCTGCATACACCGAATTTGTATGATTTATTAATGCCTTAGCTATTTAATATAATCAAAAATTAGCGTGTAGGCATAATACTTGGTGTTTACTTTTATTTTTACTCTTTATTTTCATGAGAATTTAATGATAATCATACATGTCTAAAGCTATGTTACAGGTAAAGTAATGCCATCGAGTACAATATTTTTGGGTTTAGCGACTCAAATTGGTAGCCCTAATAAAGTGGCAGTACCGCATGTATTAGCGCAATATAAAGAAAGAAACTGCCGTGTCGCGATTGCTGACGGTAGTGTCATAAGTGGTGTGATTCCGTTTAAGCAATTACAGGGATTACAAAAATGGATTGGCGTGAACCACGCAGAGTTACAACGACAGTGGCACCATGCAAACACACAATAAGTCTACAAGGCGACAGTTAAACGTGGCGATGTAGACCTTGTAGCGCTATTCGTTATTTTACGTTGTTACCACAACCCACGATCTATACACGCCGACTTAACTACCCTATTTTCATTCCCCTGCAGGCTTTCAATCAGTTGTGTACGTCGACATTCAGTCTGCGTTACTGGGTATTGTTTATCCCATGCTTGCAACTCAC
Source organism: Moritella sp. Urea-trap-13 (assembly GCF_002836355.1). Lineage (NCBI taxonomy): Bacteria > Pseudomonadati > Pseudomonadota > Gammaproteobacteria > Alteromonadales > Moritellaceae > Moritella > Moritella sp. Urea-trap-13. The sequence goes on along the minus strand of NZ_PJCA01000001.1, from coordinate 489,700 downwards.
GTTTTTGTCTACCTATGTTATAGGCTGGATAAGCAGCTTCCATATACAGATAAGCACGGGCTATTTGGCCTTTGGCATAATTGGGCGGCTGTACTGTTTTGTTGTTAATTTTGATCGGGCAGCTACCGAATTGATTTTTCTCTGCGGTTACCTGAGATGCAAAATTATAGTTACTACGCAGAGCATTAACAGCACCAATAGCAGGGTACAGATTATACATATCCGCTTGCATGTAACGGTAAGGGATATTCATTTTTTCGGCGCAACGACGACCTTTGAAACTCTTACCTTTGCTGTTCACACAGGCGTTATCACCTTCACGCCACTCGCTAAAGTTACGCCCGAAATTCTCTGCTGGCACTACGTGTTCCCATTCCACTTTGGCCTGACGCTTTACATGTTTTGTTGATGTAAAACCATTGTGGTCGGTGATCTTCTTTTTACTATTGAAATCAGCTAGGCAATAGATAGTCAGCTTAGGTACATCATTGTATACCTGCCTTTCGAGCATCTTTTTGGCTTTACTAAAAGATTGGTTAGTTTGATTGCCATTATCAGAAGCATAAGAGAAAGAGGGGAGTAATAACGTGGTTGATATAACCATAATACTGAGTTGTTTTAACATTACAGACTGCTCCAATGTAATAATTCAACATTGTAGCACAGCTAAAATAAGACTTTAGGATAGTGAAATTAGTGTGGTTTTGTGATTGCAGGGGTTATTTAATGGCAACTTATGATGACGCTGAAATAGATGATTTAAAAAAGAGGAGACGAAACTAAATTTTTGAGTCTACGGAGGGACGTGACGGTATAAAAAGGAGCGCTAAAAAGCAGGCATAAAAAAAGAGCAGATGATAACAACTGCTCTTTAGATTTGAGTTCGACGTGATTAGTTTGCGCGAGACGCGGCGTAACGCACGGCGATATCAGAATCTATTAGCATTTTTTCTTTTAACACACCGGACTTCGCCATGAAAATACGTTGAGAGATAGATAAAGCGCTGAGATCGAGACTACGAGCAATTTGCTCTGCTTGATCTTTGTTACGCTTTAAAACTGCTGTTATCAGTTTTTCCATTTCATAATCGGTTGATTTCGCAGTATCTAACGTGTGAGTCATAACCTAGTTCCCTATCACAATAGTATGTATAGCGTCATTTTATCTGATGATATTAGATAAATACACCTATATAAGCTTATTTTTCAGATTATTATCAAACACCTTGTCACTTCTCTGGTGTAAAGTTAACTTACTGTTATTAAATGTTATTTAATGTTCTCGGCTTAAACTTTGTTTGCATAAACGACAGATATATTTGATATTATCACGCTCTATTTTATTATGACGACGAATAGTTAGTTGGTGGTTTGTGCACTGACAAACATAGCTAAAGGTTTTACCTTTTACGCTGGCGACGTCATATTGATGTGTTGTTTTGGCTGCGAGGTCAAATACTTGATTCATGATTTGCTGCCACTCTTTGCCGTGCGGCTTAGTACGACCATAAAGTTGATACGTTAATAGGTGAGCAACTTCATGAGGGACGGTATGCATTATAAAGTGTTGCTGGTTTTCTTGTAATAAAATAGGGTTAAAGCGTAACTCATTGGTTTGTAATCTGGCGCTACCGGCGGCTTTACCACGTTGATTGAAATTGATAATTGGACGGGAGAAAGTGCGATTTAAACGTTGTTCTGCTTGCAGATAACAGGCGGTGATCTTGTCTAGCACTAACTTCTCGATACTCTGTTGATTAAGAGTTTGTGGATTGAGAATTGGCGTTGAATTTGGCTGAGCTGAGCTGTCTTGCATGATCGTCATCTATAAAAAAAGGCGCTTTGGTTAAATTACCAAAAGCGCCTCTTACTATCAACTACCTAATTAAAAGCTATCAACTATCTAATTAGAAGCGATCAACTGTTAGCTAAACGCTAGTGTTGATTAAAGACCAGCTGCATCACGTAGGATTTCAGCTTTGTCTGTCGCTTCCCAAGGGAATTCGCTACGACCAAAGTGACCATAAGCAGCCGTACTTTGATAAATAGGACGCATAAGATCAAGCATTTTGATTAGACCGTGTGGACGTAATTCAAAATGTTCACGAATAAGCTTAATTAATAGCTCTTCACTTACTTTACCTGTGCCGAATGTTTCAACAGAGATTGACGTTGGTTCAGCAACACCGATAGCGTAAGAAACTTGGATTTCACAACGGTCAGCTAAGCCAGCCGCTACGATGTTCTTCGCTACATAACGCGCTGCGTATGCGGCACTACGGTCAACTTTTGAAGGATCTTTACCAGAGAATGCACCGCCGCCGTGACGAGCCATGCCGCCGTATGTATCCACGATAATTTTACGACCAGTTAGACCACAATCGCCTACTGGACCACCGATAACAAAACGGCCAGTTGGGTTAATGAAGAACTTAGTGTCTTTGTTTAACCATTGCTCAGGTAGAACTGGCTTGATGATAGTTTCCATCACAGCTTCAACAAGGTCTGCTTGTTTGATATCTTCAGAATGCTGAGTTGAAAGAACAACTGCATCGATACCAACAATTTTACCGTCGTCATAAGCAAATGTGATTTGGCTTTTTGCATCAGGACGTAACCAAGGAAGTGTGCCACTTTTACGCACTTCAGCTTGGCGTTTAACCAGCTTATGTGAGTAAGTAATAGGCGCAGGCATTAACTCTTCAGTTTCATTGTTTGCATAACCAAACATTAAACCTTGGTCGCCAGCACCCTGTTCTAGTGGATCATCACGATCAACACCTTGATTAATATCAGGAGACTGTTTACCGATGGTGTTTAATACTGCGCAAGAATCCGCGTCAAAACCCATTTCTGAGTTGATGTAACCGATTTCACGTACAGTCTTACGGGTGATCTCTTCGATATCAACCCAAGCGTTAGTAGTAACTTCACCGCCAACCATAACCATACCTGTTTTAACATAAGTCTCACAGGCTACGCGTGCTTTAGGGTCTTGAGCGATGATTGCATCAAGTACAGCATCGGAGATTTGGTCTGCAATTTTATCAGGATGACCTTCTGATACTGACTCAGAGGTAAACAAGTGTTTAGCCATGGTTTTAATTCTCTCTTAATTTAAACACAATCGACGTGATGTACGTTCATATGTGTAGAAGTTTTAACATCTAGACGGCTATTCTAAACGATCTTAGCAGTATTAAGATAGACCCTAGGTCATATTTATTTTGCAAATTGTTTAAAAGACCTGTTATCAGCGGATTTTATTTATGTATATATGTTATAAACAGCCAATATGCAGTAGCATAGTGCGAAAGTATTAAAAGTATGAAGTGACGAACATTTTTCAGCTGAAAATAATTATTCGTTCACTATCATTACATGTAACTACCACTCATTTGCCATTGGGAAGAATAAAGTGTCATTGAAAAAATCATTCGTTATCACGGCTGGATTACTTGCTAGCCTTACTAGTTTTAGTAGTGCAGCATCAAACGTCTCACTTGCGTTCAACAACGACAATATCGTATTGGGTTATGATGTTGAGCTACAAGAAGCACTCAAGGTTAAAGGTGATTACCTACAAACTATCGATAACGGCTATACCTTAGATACTGGTATTTATGCGTTTCAAGATGCGGGTGCAACATTCTTTGAGCTGGGCGCGAAAGGCCTGAGAATGGATAACGATAATGGTGATGGTTATGCATTGGCATTTGGTGGTTTAGGTGGCTTACGTCTAACTGAAGAATTTAGCTTAGAAGCTGAATTCCATTACAGCCCTGAAATCCTAGCATTTGGCGACACTGAAAATTACACCGAGTGGGTTTTCCGTGCTAAATATGCGCTAATGCCGACTGCAAGTTTGTTTGTTGAGTATAATCACACAACAGTTGAGTACGACAACATGCCTGAAGAACGTCTAACCGCAGACATTCTATTTGGTTTAGCGTGGGTATTCTAAGAGCGAGTAGAACTTAATCTTATTGTAAATTAAAGCATCCTTTATCGGATGCTTTAATTTTTTTAGTCGTAATATTTTAAATTAATAATGACTTAATCTGAAACGTGTCGTGTAATTATTTTCTACTTATTTGTGTTGCGTTAATTCTTTATTCTCCCTCAATGATAATTTGAGTAATTCAGAATAAAGTGGTTTACCACCCAGCGCCTGCGCTATAAATGTAGCTCCCAGACAGGTCATCAGCAAAGGTAGAATAAGCGCATAGTTATCTGTCATCTCAACCACTAATACGATACCGGTTACTGGTGCTCGGACGGTGGCTGCAAATAATGCCCCCATACCAGCAACTGCGTATACCGCAGGCTCTGCGACGAAGCCTGGAAACAAATCGGCAGCTATCACACCATAGGCTAAACCAAATAAAGTACCCAGCGTGAGCATTGGAGTAAATACACCCCCAGGTGCGCCTGAAGCAAAACAAGCGATAGTTCCGAACAAACGTACTAGGAATAATGCTACTAGTAACAGCCAGGTTAGAGGGTCCTGAATAATAATGGTGATTAACTCAATACCACTACCAGCTGTATCCGGTGCAAGAATTTGCATGAGAGTAAATACGCCGCCAAATGTCATGCCTGTCATCACTATACGGCTGAGCTTTTCATCTTGTCGCTGTTTTAGGTATTTGGTGCTGCTTAAAATCCAGCGGTTGAAATTCACCCCTATGACACCAAAAATAGTGCCCAATAGCAGAAATAACCAAAGTGAAGATAGCGGTGGCACGGTAAATTTGGGGATGTGCATAACTGCTTGTTGTCCATGAAATGAGCGCATTATAATAGTCGCAACTGCTGCAGCTAACGTCACACACTTTATCGATGTGATATTATAACGAAACTGTGGTCGCATCTCTTCAATGACAAATAATATCCCAGCGAGTGGTGCATTAAATGCTGCTGCCAGACCTGCTGCGGCTCCTGCCGCGGTTAAAATATGTGTTGCATGTGCATAGCGCTTGGCTGTATCTGAAAACATACGCCCGATCGCACCGCCGATTTGAATTGATGGACCTTCGCGGCCTAGTACCATGCCAGAGCCTATGGCTAGCGTTCCGGCAATAAACTTAATGGGTAAAACACGACGCCAGCGAATGTCATAGATACCATCGAGCGCTCCTTCGATATGTGGGATACCGCTGCCTCCAGTCTCCGGAGCGAAACGGTGCGTGAGCCAGAAAGCAAACCCAACCATAACAGCCCCTATTAACATCATTAGAAGAATGTTCACTGCAGATGGAAATGTAAGTTGTTCAAAAAGTTGCATGCGGTGCTCATTAACCCACAAAATAGAACCTTCAAACAATGCGATAATCAGACCCGTTAAAGCACCTACACCAGCAGAAAGGGCAAGCAAGACGATATAATCATGTTTGGTTGAGAGTATTTTGGGGCTGGTGCGGTGTTTAAGAATACCACCTTGAAAAAATCTAAAATTGGGAGATTTAGCCATGCGTATTAGCTGCCTGTTCGAGTGAGAAGAGTGCAAATAAGCTCGTTCGAGTCGTAAAAACTAGGCGTTAGCGCAAGGTAAATATAGCGGTATTATCGCGTTATTTATTATCGTTGTGTAATAGCTTTTAGTTAAATCGTTGTGGAGGAGCAATGCCAAAACAGTATAGCGAATAAACAGCATGGATAGTATCTCTTTTTAGATAGGCAGAATAAAAAATAATGGCGATTAAAAAATATATTTTCTGTGTGACGCTCACATAATTACGAATAAAAGTACACATTGAAATTCGTTTGAGTGCTAAAATGCTTTCATTCGAAACCACTTGTGGTTAGCTTAGAATGTTAAAGCGTAATCGTGAAGTTAAAAATCGATAAATATAAATAAACTCAAAAAACTTGTTATACATAAGATAATTTTATGACAATATAACAGCTTAAAAGTATTTTAAATTATTCTCAGCAGGAGCAAAATATGCCAACTCGTCAAGAGCTAGCGAACGCAATTCGTGCCCTAAGTATGGACGCAGTTCAACAAGCAAATTCAGGCCATCCAGGCGCACCTATGGGCATGGCAGATATTGCCGAAGTATTGTGGCGTAAAAACCTAAACCATAACCCAGCCAATCCAAACTGGGTTGACCGTGACCGCTTTATTCTTTCAAACGGTCATGGCTCAATGCTTATTTACTCACTGCTACACCTAACAGGTTACGCACTCCCAATTGAAGAGTTGAAAAACTTCCGTCAATTGCATTCAAAAACACCGGGTCACCCTGAATACGGTTATGCACCTGGTATTGAAACAACGACTGGTCCACTAGGCCAAGGTATTACTAATGCTGTTGGTATGGCGATTGCTGAAAAAACATTAGCAGCGCAGTTCAATAAACCTGAGCATGAAGTTGTTGATCACTTTACTTATTCTTTCCTAGGCGATGGTTGTCTAATGGAAGGTATCTCACACGAAGCATGCTCACTTGCTGGCACATTAGGCCTAGGAAAGCTAGTTGCATTCTGGGATGACAACGGTATTTCAATTGACGGCGAAGTTGATGGCTGGTTCACAGACGATACTGTGAAACGTTTTGAAGCTTACGGTTGGCATGTTGTTTCTGTAGACGGTCACAATCCTGCTGAAATCCAAGCGGCAATTGATGCTGCTAAAGCAGAAACATCACGTCCAAGCCTTATCTGTTGTAAAACAGTAATTGGTTTCGGTTCACCAAACAAAGAAGGTACGCATGACTGTCATGGTGCTCCTCTAGGTGACGCAGAAATCATTGCTACACGTGAGAAATTAGGTTGGAAACACCCAGCATTCGAAATCCCTGCTGATATCTATTCTGAATGGGATGCTAATGAAGCTGGCGCACAAGCGGAAGCGGCATGGAATAAAAAATTCGCTGCATATGAAGCGGCATATCCTGAACTAGCTGCTGAATACGCGCGTCGTACTTCTGGTCAATTACCAGCTGATTGGGAAGCTAAAACGTCGGCTTACATCAAGCAGCTACAAGCTGACTCTACAAAAGTAGCAACACGTAAAGCATCGCAAAACTGTATCGAAGAATTCGGTGCAATATTACCTGAACTACTAGGTGGTTCTGCTGATTTAGCACCATCTAACTTAACAATGTGGTCTGGTACTAAAGCAATCACTGCTGATGACGCATCTGGTAACTACTTACACTACGGTGTACGTGAGTTCGGTATGACTGCAATCATCAACGGTATGTCTTTACACGGTGGTTTCACGCCTTACGGTGCTACATTCCTGATGTTCATGGAATATGCGCGTAACGCAATGCGTATGGCTGCATTGATGAAAGTGCAAAACATCCAAGTTTATACACATGACTCAATCGGTCTTGGTGAAGATGGTCCAACTCACCAACCAGTAGAACAAGTTGCAAGCTTACGTCTAACACCAAACATGAGCGCATGGCGTCCATGTGATTCTGTTGAATCAGCAGTTGCTTGGAAATATGCAATTGAACGTAAAGACGGTCCAACTGCATTAATCTTCAGCCGCCAAGGTCTAGCACCTATGCCACGTGATGAAGCACAATTAGCCAACGTTGTTAAAGGTGGTTACACACTAGTTGATTGTGATGGCAAACCAGAGCTTATCCTTATCTCTACGGGTTCTGAAGTTGAACTTTGTACTAAAGCGGCTGCAGAACTTACAGCGAAAGGCCGTAAGGTTCGCGTTGTATCTATGCCTGCTACAGATGTATTTGACAAGCAAGACGCAGCATACCGCGAATCAGTTTTACCTTCAGACGTTGTTAAACGTGTTGCAGTTGAAGCGGGTATTGCTGACTTCTGGCACAAATACACAGGCTTTAACGGTGCTATCATCGGTATGACTACATTCGGTGAATCAGCTCCTGCTGAGCAACTGTTTGAAATGTTCGGTTTCACTGTTGCTAACGTAATCGCAACGGCTGAATCACTTTAATAACTAAACCTGCATAATCCTTGTTATGTAAGGTTTAACTATTACTGATATGAACCATGTTGATATCAAAAAAGAGCGCTTCGGTGCTCTTTTTTATTACCTGTAATTTATGATTAAGCACATCATCATGTAGATGGTTGTAAATGGCAGGCATAAAAAAACCAGCATTAAGCTGGTTTCTCATTATTCCGTATCGGTTTGCTAACTAGGCAACCTGTACTGGAATATCGTTACTTGTGCGAACAATATCATTCACTTGATCAAGATAAACAAGTGAAGGCTTGTGTTGTTTCGCTGCTTCATTATCCATACGAACATAAGCACAGATGATGATGCGATCGCCTACTGCGGCTTTACGTGCTGCAGCACCGTTCACTGAAATGATTTTTGAACCGCGTTCGCCAGCGATTGCGTAAGTTGAAAAGCGCTCACCATTATCAATGTTGTAGATATCGATTGCTTCATATTCTAGGATCCCTGATGCATCAAGCATATCTTGATCGATTGCACATGAACCTTCATAATTTAGTTCCGCATGTGTTACACGCGCTTGGTGTAACTTACCTTTTAGCATTGTGGTTTGCATTGTTCTAAAACCCATTCCATTAATTGTTTATGACTATACATATAAAGTATATGTCGTACAAAATACGTACCGACGTCCATAGTAGCGTATTTGTTTAATTAGCGCAATTGCACTTGTCGTTAGGAAAATATGTACTAGCGGTTAGGTAAATGAACACTAACGGCTAGACTAATTTACCTTAATTACCGGATTAAACACGCTAATTGTTAGCTCAGTTTAATCACTTTATTATCGATCAAACGGGCTTTGCCTAAGAACGCAGCCATCAATACCACGGCTTGCTTACTGTCCTGCGTGAGCATCGCTAACGTATCTGCATCAACAATATCAATCGCGTCGGTATTGAAACCGGCGTTATTGAGTTGTGCTGTTGCCTGTGTGATTAATGCTTGATTGGATTGTTCATCCACTGACACTTGGCTAGCAATGGTCGCCATCACTTCTGCTAATAGTGGCGCGACAGTACGCTCTTCAGCCGTTAATAAACTATTACGAGAACTCATTGCTAAGCCTGACTCTTCGCGTACGGTCGGTACGCCAACAACCTGTATCGGCATTGCCAGATCGGCGACCATGTGACGAATTAAGGCTAATTGCTGGAAATCTTTTTCACCGAATAAAGCCACGTCAGGTTGTACTAAATTAAATAGCTTCGCCACGATAGTCGATACACCATTAAAGTGACCAGGGCGATGCGCACCTTCAAGTACTTCAGAAATAACCGGTACTTGAATAAAGGTTTGTGCGGCTAAACCGTGTGGATAAATTAATTCTGGAGCTGGTGTGAATACTAGGTCAGTATCAACACTTTGCAATGCTCGGCAATCGGCATCGAGTGTTCGTGGGTAAGCGGCTAAATCGGCAGCTTGGTTAAACTGCATCGGATTAACAAAGATGCTGACAACAACACGGTCAGCGAATTTTTGCGCTTCTTTTACCAAGGTCAAGTGACCATCATGTAAGTTACCCATAGTCGGTACGAACGCGGTAGATAGACCTTGACGACGCCAAGCGATAACTTGCTCTCGCAGCACATCAATATTTGCAATAATATCCATATATGAATTACCTAATAAAATGAGGGGTATGGTGAAAATAGGGGGCATGCAAATTTTAACTATTTGCTTATCAACCCCTAGCGCCATTTATGCTATGAGAACATGTGCTCATCGGCAGGGAAAGTCTGCGCAGCAACTTCATCGATATAGGCGCTAACAGCGTCACGCATGTCACCAGTTGCGGCTAAAAAGTTTTTTGAGAATTTAGGTACAAAGCCTTTCGAAATGCCGAATGCATCGTGCATTACTAAGATTTGACCATCAGTATCGCGACCTGCGCCAATGCCAATCACTGGGATTGTTAAGGCTTCAGAAATGCGTTTTGCCAGTGGTGCAGGGATACACTCTACTACTAATAATTGGATGCCAGCGGCTTGCAATAACAGCGCATGCTCAACCATTTCATCGGCTTTATCTTGGGCGCGACCTTGTATTTTAAAACCACCAAATACATGGACTGATTGCGGTGTTAAACCAAGATGACCACACACTGGAATACCGCGCTCAGTTAATGCAGCAACGCTGTCAACTAACCATTCACCGCCTTCGACTTTAACCATGTTAGCACCCGCTTGCATTAGCGTTGTGGCATTGGTTAAGGTCTGTTCTTTAGTGGCGTAGCTCATGAATGGCATATCAGCGATAACCAGTGCTTTGGTTGCACCAGCACGTACACAGCGGGTATGATAAGCAATATCTGTAACGGTAACAGGTAGCGTATCATTGTGGCCTTGTAATACCATGCCCATCGAGTCACCAACTAATAATACTGGCACGCCGACTTCGTCAAATAATGCTGCAAAACTAGCATCATAAGCGGTAATACTGGCAAACTTCTGGCCTGCTTCTTTCATCTTAAGCAGTTTCGATACGGTAACTTTACTCATTGGAAATCCTTCTTCACATTACTCTATGTTTTGATAAATAGCTAAGTCGTTACGAGGACAGGCCTCAAGTAATACTGACAAAGCTTGGCCACAAGGCAACTGCAATTGTGGCGTTATTTCTGCTAAGGGATAAAGCACGAACTCACGCTCTTTCATACCGTAATGCGGCACAGTTAAGCGTGGTGTACTCATAATGTCATCACCGTATAGTAAGATATCTAAATCAAGGGTTCTTGCCCCCCAATGTTCTTTACGTACACGGCCTTGTTCATTTTCAATATGCTGTAGCGCATCAAGTAATTCGATTGGCGCTAAACGCGTATCAATACAAGCAACGGCATTAATATAGTCAGGTTGTTCTTGCGGGCCCATAGGTTTACTTGCGTAAAGTGAGGATACCGAGACCAAGCGACTCATGGTTAATGTTTGTAGCGCCACAATTGCTTCTTGTGCTTGTGTGACTGGGTCGGCAAGGTTACTGCCGATCGCCACATAGCAACGGCTATAACCCAGGTTGCTATTTTGTTCGACGCTATTAATCATTGCTTTGATCATTGGTCTGTTCATTCATTTCGCCTACAGGTTTTTTCTTTTTCACGCGACGTGGGCGTGTTTTTTTAACTGCAGGTGCATTTAGTTCTTTAATTAAGTTCAGACGACCAGTGGCATTGGCACTCTGGTAATCACTCCACCATTGTGTTACTTCAACTAAATCGCCACCTTGGATATCTGCACGCATTTCTAAAAAGTCAAAACCAGCACGGAATTTTAAGTGCTCGAAGGCTTTTTCTGCGCGTTTACCTTGGCGACGTGGTAGACGGCTTTGTAAATGCCAAATATCACGGATTGTTGAAGTAAAGCGACGTGGAATGGCAATGCTCTTGGTTTGTGAATCAAGCGCGTCATTCATCGCTAATAACAAGGCGTCATTGTAGTTAAGACCACTGTCAATCACGCGCTCTTCAGCTAACGCTTCTAGTGGATACCATAACATAGCGGCATATAAATAAGCCGGTGTTACACGCTTACCAGCATTAATGCGGCTGTCGGTATTTGCTAGTGCAATCTCGATGAACTTATCACCGTTACTTGAACCGTCTTCATTGAGATATTTACTGACTAGTGGGAATAATGGTTGGAATAAACCATATTCTTTCATCAACTTGTATGTTGCTAAGCCTTGACCGTTTAAAAACAGCTTTAACGTTTCTTCAAATAAACGCGCTGATGGGATACTTTGTAGCAAGCTTGCTAGTTGTTTGATTGGCGCGGCAGCTTCAGGGCTAATTTGCATATCCAATTTAGCAGCAAAACGTACAGCACGTAGCATGCGCACTGGATCTTCACGATAACGTGTCTCTGGATCGCCAATTAAACGCAGTTGTTTGCTTTGTAAATCGGCAAGGCCGCCAGCGTAGTCATAAACAGCACGGTCAGCAATGTTGTAATAAAGCGCATTAACGGTAAAGTCACGACGTTCAGCATCTTCACTGATGGTACCGTAGACGTTATCGCGTAATAACATGCCGCCATCAGATTGTTTTGATGTTTGTTGATTTTCTTCTTCAACGTGATGACCACGGAAGGTTGCAACTTCGATCATGTCACGGCCAAATAGGATGTGAGCAAGACGGAAACGGCGGCCAACTAAGCGACAGTTATGGAATAATTTTTTGATTTGCTCTGGTTCAGCATTGGTCGCAATATCGAAATCTTTTGGTTCTTGACCAATAAAGATATCACGTACACCACCACCGACAAGATAAGCTTGGTAACCTGATTTGTGTAAACGATAGAGCACTTTCAGTGCGTTTTCGCTAATTAAATTATGGCTTACTGGGTGTTGACCCTTTTCCAACTTCAGCTCATTTAATCCTAGATTCTGTGCATCCGCTAGTACAACTGGCGCAGGTGCTGGAGCAATAGCCTTAGTAGAACGAGTCTCTTCAGGTGCGTTTTTACTCTGAGTATCACGATCGTTGTGCGCCTTTGGCACTGCTGCAGAAGCCGTTTCTTGCACATCTGGCGTTTGATCTATCAGCTTTCTGCTCAGTATATTTTTACAGAATTTAGTGATTTGAGTGAAAATGGTACACCTCGAATTAATATTAAAATAGGTTGAATTTTTTGTGCCGCCTATCATAGCGCTGCGTAGGTTAAATGACAAAGATTGTTGAAGAAATTTAGTATTAATCTTGCCTTATAGGTTTAATACGATTGATTTCTGTCTGGGTAGGTTTTTGACGGACCAATGTTCTGTGCCCCATTGTAATAGCGCTGGGATCGAAAGATCTTGCAGTTCGGTAAAAACAGGTAGAGCTAAAAATCTAAATGCAGCAATTAACTCCGTTTTAGCCTGACTGATATCTAAACCGGGTGCGTGATTTTGCTTGCTCAATTTAGAGCCGTCGGCATTACTGACTAAAGGCAAATGTAAATAGGACGGTGCAGGTTTCGCAAATTGTTCAAATAGATATAACTGACGACCTGTTGGTTCAATCAGATCTGCGCCTCTTACAACCTGGGTAATACCTTGGTAAATATCATCAACCACAACCGCAAGATTATAAGCAAACAGACCATCTTTACGATGAATGATAAAATCTTCTGCCGCTAGCTGTTGATTAATCGCTATTCTACCATGCAGTTCGTCAATAAAATAATTCACTGGCGTCGTAGTCGTTACGCGTAACGAGGCATTGTCTGCGGGAAGTTGTTTATGCTTGCATTGGCCTTGATAAAAAGCACCCTGAGCTTGTATCTGCTTACGCGTACAATGGCAGTAATAGGTTAAATCTTGTTGGTTAAGCTGAGCAATGGCGTCTTTATAAGCACTACTACGCTGGCTTTGATAGATAACCTCACGGTCCCAGTGTAAGCCAAAGGCTTCAAGGGTCGTTAAGATATTGGCTGCTGCACCGGCAACTTCGCGTGGTGGGTCAAGATCTTCCATCCGTACTAACCAAGTGCCTTGGCTGGCTTTTGCTTGTAAGTAGCTGCCAACAGCAGCGATCAGGGAGCCAAAATGTAATGGCCCTGAAGGTGAGGGCGCAAAGCGTCCTACATAGCTATTGGACATAAATAGAGTTCTTAAATAGAGAGCTTAAAATAAAAAAGGCTAGAAATAGAAAGAGGGCTAATAAGCCCTCAATAAAATCATGTCAGTAGAAACTGATTAGCCAACCATTTGCTTTTCTTTAATTTCAGAAAGCGTTTTGCAGTCAATACATTTATCTGCAGTTGGTCGAGCTTCTAAACGACGGATACCAATTTCGATACCGCAAGTTTCGCAAAAACCGAATTCATCATTTTCAATTAATTGAAGTGTTTTTTCGATTTTTTTGATCAGTTTTCTTTCACGATCACGTGCTCGAAGTTCTAAGCTAAATTCTTCTTCCTGGGCTGCACGATCTACAGGATCTGGGAAGTTTGACGCTTCATCCTTCATATGAACCACTGTGCGATCAACTTCTTCACGTAGTTCATTACGCCATGCACTTAAGATGTTTCTAAAGTGATCGCGTTGCTTCTCGCCCATGTATTCTTCACCAGGTTGTTCTTGGTAAGCTTCTACACCTGCGATGGCTAAAACACCGAGTAATTTTTTCGCTTGAGGCATGCTATCTCTCCTAGTCCGCATTACGCCGTAATATTGCCGAGCACTGCTAAGCAATATTTATGGGCGGTATAAATACCAGAAACACACAAACTGCGCAAACTAAACTGGCAAATTGTTCCCTAACACCCTCTTATGGGTTAGTTTGATCGTGATCTTAATCACAGTTGAATGAAATTTGTTCTACCAGCGAAATCTTGTCTGTGTTTATTCTACTCGCGTATGCGAATACTTCTACTCCTTGATTAATCGCCTGCGTAACAAGATCACTATAGTCTCTATCTAAGTGTTTCGCAGGTTTTAAAGTGGTAATTCCAGTGTGCTGCACCACAAATAATAATACCGCTCTGTGTCCGTTTTTCTTTACAGCCATTAATTCTCTGAGGTGTTTTTGCCCGCGAACACTAACAGTATCAGGAAAATAGCCACAGTCATCTTGTAACAGGCTAGCACTTTTTACTTCGATGTAACATTTACCCAATTTAGCGTCGTCGAGCAACAGATCAATGCGACTATTCTCATCGCCGTATTTCACTTCAGTGGTTAAGATGTCATAACCCGTTAATTGTGGTATTGCCGATAATTCAATGGCTTCTTTAGCCAGTTGATTGGCTCTAGCGGTATTAATACAGATCATATCGCCATTGGTTTTTTCGGTGAGTTCCCAAGAGCGTGAATATTTACGTTTCGGGTTATCAGATGTCGAGTACCAAATGGTATCGCCAGCGTCGCCACAACCTGTCATTGCGCCGGTATTAGCACAATGGATTGTTACTTCTTCACCATTTTCAAGAATGACATCGGCTAAAAAGCGTTTGTAGCGTTTTATTAATGTCGCGGATTGTAACGGGCTCGGATACTGCATTTTATAGCTCAATTAGTTGGTCATTAATTGAGAGCATAATAATTTTCCAACAATAAAGCTATACGTAGGACTATGTTAAGTCAGTAAGTAACTCGGTAAAACTGGGTATGGTTATTGTTGCTGTTATCCATCACTTGAATTTAGATAAGTCTCGTCGCCATTGTTTATCTTCTTCATCGCCAGCGCCAGGCTTCTGCCATACTTGTTTTACATTCACGCTCAGCTGACCATCAATTTCATTGGCACTGAGCGTGAACGTCAGTGGGTTGGCGATGTTAGGTTGCGATAAAATACTTTGGTCGTTAAATAATTGCTCAACGATACACACTGAGGTTTTATCTGGGCTGTTAGCATCGCGTGCGAGTGGATTGTTGCAATGGTTCATTACGTCACCACCATTGGGATACAGCACCCCTAATCGTTGATGTTGGTTGCCGATAGAGACATCAAAGTAAATTTTCTGACTGGCAAGGTAATGATAAATGTTGGCCGATAATGCGGATGGGGCACGTTCTTTTTCGTTATAAAACCGCGATAGCTTTAAATACGTGGAGCTGCCTCCAGGCGCTGTGACATCGGCAGCGCGGACGTACTTATGTAATATGCGCATATGGTGAGTAGGGAGTGTCCAGCCCACTTGAACTTGCACTTTTACGTCGCCATTACTCAGTTCTTCAACGTCGGTAATACGGGTTTGTACTTTCGTATTGAGAATGGGCTCGATGACGTCTGTATCAATACTGCTGCGTACTTTCAATAATTGCGCGAGGTTGAATTGTGGGCTGCGACCGTGTGCTGAAAACAATCGTTTCACATCATCAAGTACCGATGTTAGCTGCATGACTTCATGATCTTGTTGGCGAATTAAACGCGCGCTTTGCTGCGTTGAAATTTGTTGTTCGGCAATCGCTAATTTTATCTCACCGAGATTTTTCAAATTGTTATCGAACTCGTTATCCAGCGTGATCAGGCTTTTTTCGATACTGAGATTTTCGCGTAATATCGCCATACTCTCACCAATGTAATGTTCGTCAAAAGTTGCCCGTATTTGCTGGACTACAAAAACTTGGCCTTTATAGACATCTTTATCTTTGACTATCTGTGGTTTGTTTTGTGGGGTGATCTTGATATAGGCGGCTTGAATAATCGGTACATATTGTTTGTAGTTGGTGAGGTCGACTGGTTTGTTCATTAATTGATAATCACGCACATCAAAACTGGCTTTGATCCGTGCTTTTTCTAACATTATTTGCTTGGCACTGGCAATACTTTCACCATTGGTTAGCTGGTGGGTAATGATATAGGTTTTTGACCAAAAGCCGATATGGGCAAGCGCTGAGAGGTTATAACTGAACATCAGTAATAAAGATAAAACAATTGGCATCGGTAGGCGCATAGTAAGTTCCTTTTGCTATTCCTTATAAATAATAGACTTAAATTTAATGGATGGTGTTTTTAGGGTAAAATACAGCTATTACTGATTAATTTATTTTATCTTGAGAGGCCTTTGTGGCAGCGTTACCGATCACTTCTGTATTAGCCGACTTATTTACGGCCTTAACATCATCCAATCAAGTTATCTTGCAAGCACCACCTGGGGCGGGTAAGTCAACGCTATTACCGTTAAAGCTGCTGCAAGAAAATATCTTCAGCGGCCGTATTCTGATGCTTGAACCCCGCCGTCTTGCCGCGCGCAATATTGCCACGTATATGGCTTCGCAACTGCAGCAAAAAGTCGGTGAAGATGTCGGTTATCGTATGCGTGGCGATACCAAGGTATCAAAATCAACGCGATTGGAAGTGGTCACGGAAGGGATCTTAACGCGGATGATCCAGCAAGATCCGGAACTCAGCGATTACGATTTAATTATTTTTGACGAATTTCATGAACGCTCACTGAATGCTGATATTGGTTTAGCCTTTGCATTAGAAGTGCAACAAGGCTTGCGTGATGATTTAAAACTATTAGTCATGTCAGCGACACTCGACAGTGCTGGGCTGCAAAAAATGCTACCTGATGCACAATTGTTGACGGCGGAAGGCCGCTGTTTTCCGGTGACGTATAGTTATCACCCGGTGGATTTAAAGCGCAGTACCATTAAACAAGCATTACCGGGCGCGATTGCGGCAACCGTTAAATTAGCATTGCAGCAGCAAGACGGTAATATTTTAGTGTTTTTGCCTGGCGTGAGTGAAATTAAACGTTGTCAGCAACAGTTACAAGAACTGGTTAATGCACGTCTGCATGTGTTGCCGTTATATGGTCAATTGACGCAACAACAGCAACAGGCGGCTATTAACCCCTTGGCCGCAGGGCAACGTAAAGTTGTATTGGCGACCAATATTGCGGAAACATCTTTAACCATTGAAGGTATTTCTGTGGTGATTGACTCCGGTCTCGAGCGTAAAGTGAGTTTCTCGCCACGCTCTGGTGTCAGCCGCTTACAAACAAAGCGTATTAGCCAAGCATCAGCCACCCAGCGTGCTGGACGAGCAGGGCGACTACAAGTTGGACATTGTTATCGGTTATGGCGCGAAGAAGACCACAGCCGTTTAGAGCCACAAATAGAACCAGAAATTCTCGCCGCAGATTTAACCTCAACCTGTTTAGAGTTAAAGGTATGGGGCGTTAATAGTTTTGCCGAATTGGCGTTATTGGATCAACCCTCGCAGGCAAACGTCGATTATGCCGAAGGCTTGTTAACTGATTTAGGCGCGCTGGCGTCGGGAAATTGCAGTAAACATGGCCAAGCATTAGCTGCATTTGGTATGTCACCACGGTTAGCGCACATGTTATTAACGGCGCAAACATGGGAAGATGAATTACCGGGTATTAGCTGGTTAGCTTGTCGTTTAATCGCCTTGTTGGAAGGCAGTGAACGCTTACCTCTTGATTTAGACTTTGGCCTGCAACAAATGGCTGCGGGACACTTTAAACAAGCACAGCGTCAAGCGCAGCAATGGGCTCAGCGTTTTAGTTTTATCAAAAGTAGCAGCCATACTAGCAATAATAGCGCAGACACTAATGCCTATACTGGCTTGTTATTAGCCTTAGCGTATCCAGACCGTATCGCTCAGCGTCGTGATAATACCGGACGGGGCCAAGCAGGCCACGGTTCAGATGTACCGTATATGTTAAGTAACGGCCTCGGGGTTAAATTGATGAACGACGCCAGCCTAACCAGTGCAGAGTTAATGGTTGTAGCGGACTTGTCATTAACCGAACAAGGCGCCGATGCCATGGTGTATAACGCCTGTGCCATCGATCTCGCGGAACTACAAACTTGGTTACCGCAACTGTTTAGCCAGCAGGCGTTTGTGGAATGGGATTTAAAAGCCCAGAAATTAATTGCTGAGCAGCGCCAATGTTTAGGCAAGTTAGTATTATCCCGTAAAGTATTAACGGATATTACCCCAGCGCAAAAGCAAACTGCCGTACTGGCCGGTATTCGCAAAGCGGGTTTGTCGGTATTGCCGTGGAACGAGCAAAATAAAGCCTTACTCACACGTTTACGTTGCGCACACCAATGGCTGCCTGAATTGGGCTTTGTTGATTACAGTGAAACGGCCTTGATTGCTGATTTAGAAAATTGGCTGTTGCCGTATTTAACGGGCGTAACGGGACCTGCGCAGATGAAAAAAATACCGTTAACGGATGCGTTATTATCACGCTTAGAATGGTCACTACAACAACGTTTAGATAAAGAGTTACCGACTCACTTTACTGTGCCAACAGGTTCAAAAATTAAACTACGTTACCACGATAACAATGCCCCGAGTTTACCGGTGCGTATTCAAGAGATGTTTGGCCAAGCGAATAAACCAGCAGTGGCTAATGGTCGGGTGCCGATTGTGATCGAATTATTGTCTCCCGCTCAACGTCCGTTGCAAATAACCCAAGATTTACTCGGTTTTTGGAGTGGCAGTTATAACGACGTTAAAAAAGAAATGAAGGGTCGTTATCCGAAACATTATTGGCCAGATAATCCACTGGAAGCGATGCCGACCCGCCGGGTTAAAAAACATATGTAGGAAAGCAGCCATAATTAATCGGAATCTGCTATTATCCGCCCGTGTTCGTTCCAGCAAAATAAAAGAAGATTTATCATGACTAAAAAAATTGCCACATTGCATCCCCGTAATCCACATCAGGGACGTTATGATTTAACAGCCTTAGTTAAAACATACCCAGCGTTACAAACGCACATAACGCAAAATCCGAGTGGAGAAGAAACGGTTGATTTTAGTGATGATAAAGCCGTTGTATGTTTGAACGCTGCCTTATTAGCACATTTTTACCAAGTACCGAATTGGCAGATCCCTGCGGGCTACTTATGCCCACCTATTCCAGGACGTGCTGATTATATTCACTATATTGCTGACTTGTTGGCAGAAATGAATAATGGCGAAGTACCGACTGGTAAACGTGTAAAAGCATTAGACATAGGGACAGGCGCTAACTGTATTTATCCTATTCTTGGTCATCGCAGCTACGGTTGGGGTTTTGTTGGTACTGATGTTGATAAAGTGGCTGCAAAAACCGCTAACGTCATCGTACAAGCGAATCCAGGTCTAAACAAAGCCATTAAAATTGTCTTGAAGAAAACACCAGGCAGTATGTTCAAAGGTGTGATTAAGCATGGCGATAGATATTCAGTGACTGTGTGTAACCCACCATTTCACGCGTCAATGGAAGCAGCTGCCGCAGGCACTGAACGTAAAATTATCAATTTACACAAAGGTAAAGCAGCGCCAACCAATACCACTAAGTTGAACTTTGGTGGTCAGCACTCGGAACTTTGGTGTGAAGGTGGCGAACTTCGTTTTGTGAAAGACATGGCCAAAGAGAGTAAAGACTTTACTGAGCAAGTATGTTGGTTTACCAGCCTTATCTCAAAGGGCGAACATATCGAAGAACTTGAAGAATATTTAAATACGCTAGATGTAAAACAAATCCGCGTGATACCTATGTCACAAGGCCAAAAAGTCAGCCGTATATTAGCATGGAGCTTTATGGATGCTGACGAGCAACAACAGTGGGCTGCCGATCAGTGGTAAACGCTACTGCTTACTAACGTTGAAAACGACTATTGTGTTAAACAGACTGGTAGAGCAGGTTATAATTAGGTAGATTAATACGGCAAGCATCGCGCTTGCCGTTTTTGTATCTGCGATTTTTATATTTGAAATGGTATCGACTTCAGAGCTAGTTTGAACTTAAGGGGATAATGACATGTTGGTATGGCTAGGTTACAGCTATGTAGTATTAAGCATCATCACGCTGCTGGTATATGGCAAAGACAAATGGGCTGCGAAGCGACAAGCATGGCGCACGCCTGAGCGAACATTACACTTACTGGCATTGTTAGGCGGTTGGCCTGGCGCGCTGCTCGGCCAAAAATTGTTTTCGCATAAAATAAGTAAGATTAGCTTCAAGCGCATTTTTTGGTTAACGATTGTTGGTAATCTATTCATAGTACTGGGCATTTTCCAAATAGATCCTAGCTATGTTGTGATTAACTAATTGCTGAATTCAAATTTTTCAACTGATTTACACACTTTTACGCTATCTATACTATGCCTTTGTTTTATTGTGGTATACCATTTCGGCCTTATTATGCTAATTACGGCTATTTTGAACGAGTATTGGGTATTCATTAATGTCGTCAATTAAGAACAATAAATTACAACTAGTACTGATGTGGGTGCTATTAACCAGCGTATTGCTGGGCATTGTCGCGCTATTACCTGTGGGTGATAAAGTCGAGGCAAGTGCTGAGATAAAGGCTGCGCCTATGACAGCAGAGGATCCGCAAATAACAAGTGCGGCGCTACTATCTAATCAAAAATCTAATAAAGAGCCAGCACCTGAACTGTTATCTGAGCCAGTATCAGAAACTGCATCTACAGCATCGGTTGATAGCGCGATACCTGTGGCAACTGATCTTACCTATGACCCAGAATCACCCCTTTATGACGCCAATGCACAGGGCGCAACGGTGACTGAATCAGCGGTGGCATCAATCGCGGCAGAATTGGCAAAGGCGTATCCAAAAACAATTAACTACGTGATCCAAAAGGGTGACACTTTAGGGGCTATTTTTGCGCAATTAGATTTAAGCCAAACTAGTTTATACCAAATTCTGGAAGTGGATTTAAACGTACTGGCATTAGACAGTATTAAACCGGGACAAACCTTAGTCTTTACCGAGTTTGAAGGTGAGTTAACGCGCCTTGAATTACAAATTAGTCTCGCGCATCAAGTGGTCTATAAACGTTCGGGTGATAATGGTTTTGAGTTCGAGCAAATAACCCTTGATGGTGAATGGCGTGAGCACAGTTATATTGGTAAGGTTGAATACAGTTTTGCAGGCTCGGCCAAAACAGCCGGGTTATCGTTATTTGAAGCGCAATTTATTGCCAGCTTATTAAAAGACAAAATTAATTTTAGCCGTGATTTACGTAGTGGTGATACTTTCAAAGTATTGGTATCGCGTCAATATATAGGTGACGAACGTACTGGTGAAAATCGTATTGACGCGGTGAGTATTAATAACCGTAGTCGTAATATTAGTGCCTACTTGTATGAAGGTGCTTATTATGATGAAGCGGGATTAAGTATTGAACGTGCTTTTGTGCGTCGTCCGGTTAGCAGTAAATATCGTATATCATCCAGCTTTAATCCCAACCGTACACATCCGGTGACGGGATTGTTACGTCCGCATAATGGTACTGATTTTGCTGTACCTATTGGCACGCCTATTTATGCCACTGGCGATGGTGTGGTATCGCGTGTGCTTAATCATAAGTATGCAGGCTTGTATATCGAGATCTCAAACGGCCAAACATACCGTACTCGTTTCTTACACCTAAGTAAGGTGTTAGTGAAAAAAGGTCAGCGAATTAAACGTGGGCAGAAAATTGCACTATCAGGTAATAGTGGCCGTACTACCGGAGCGCATCTGCATTATGAACTACATATGCGTGGCCGTGCGGTGAATGCCATGACAGCGGATATACCGATTGCAACTGCGATTGAGAAAAAGCAACAAGCGGCATTCAAACTGGCGTTAAGTAATTATCATGCGGCTTGGAAGGAAAGTTAAAGACTCACTTTACCGCGCATATTTTTAGTTTTACCACGCTGAGTTTTAGTGTCCATACGTTTCTTTTTGGCATTACGACTCGGTTTGGTTTCACGACGGGCCTTTTGGATCACTGTCGCCTGTTTAATCAATTCAACTAAGCGTTCAAACGCTACCTGCTTGTTAAAATCTTGACTGCGTGATTCTTGCGACTTAATTATTATTACGCCGTCTTTGGTGATGCGGTGATCGCGTAATGCCAATAACCTTTCTTTATAAAACTCCGGTAATGACGAAGCCTTGATATCAAAGCGTAAATGGATCGCTGTTGATACTTTATTGACGTTTTGACCACCGGCACCTTGTGCGCGAATGGCTTGAATATCAATTTCTGAATCGGGAATTGACACATTGCTAGAGATTACGAGCATTAATAAACCTTGGTGATTGGGTATCTTGAAGTAATTTGGGTATATGCCTATGATACTCCTGTTTCCTGCGATTGTTAATTTGCAATTTTTAGTTCTCAATATTCAGCTGTTAACGTTCAACGCTTAATGCTCATTTGTGAGTTGTTAATGCTTAGCAGTTATTATCTTCTATGTTAGTAGAGCGTATTTATCATGGTAATTCGACCAGTCAAGGTGAGTGATGCACTAGTCTTATCCACATTATTTTGCCAATTGAATGACGAAACCCCGTTCTTGGCCATGGGTGAACAAAATAGTGCCGCTGAACTCTGTGAGCATCTGGCGTTATTTATTAACTCGCCAGCCCAAGTGCTGTATGTGATAGAGGCAGGCGAACATAAGCTGCTTGGATTTGCGATTGCTATCACCGGTTATATTAGCGGTGATAGTCAGCGCGTATCCGTGGTTATTGGCATTGAACAAGCGAGTATTGGCAGAGGACTTGGGCGGCAGTTATTGTTGCATATTGACGGCTGGGCCCGGCTACATCAGTTACCACTGCTAGAATTGACCGTTATGGTCAATAATGAGAACGCGATCGCATTCTATGAAAATACGGGATTCAAGCAACAAACAGTAAAGCCGCCAGGGATGATTGACGACCTAGCGGACAATGAATTATATATGGTTAAGGTCGTTTAAATAGCCTCGCAACGGTTGAGTTGGGAGGAGGGAACAGGGTAAACTAACTATTCTTTATTACGTTTTTTTATTTTATCGTATTAGATCGTATTTGATGCAATTTCTAGGACCCTTTCTCTTGGCTAAACGTCCCGTAACTGATGCTCCCAAAAAACCGGTCAGCAAACGCAAAACACCCGCTAAAACACCCGCTAAACCAGCAGCTAAACCAGCAACAAAACCAGCAACAAAACCAGCAGCCAAAAAAACGACCGCCAGAAAAACCACCAAGAAAAAAACCAGTAAAGCTAAAAATCGAACTTGGAAACGCAGTCTCGCTATTTTCATGTTCAAATTTAGCTTGGCATTTTCGGCAATTTTTGTTCTTTACGGCATGTATTTAGACAGTAAGATCCAAGCGCGATTCTCTGGTCCTATTTGGAAAACACCAGCGCAGATCTATGCTCGTAGCTTAGAGTTAACACCTGGCATGTTTTTACCCCACGACAAGTTGGTTGAAGAATTGGTGTTACTGAATTATTTAAAAGTAGCTAAACCACGCAGTGCAGGGCAGTTTTCAGTCTCCAAGACTAAAGTGGAATTATTGCGCCGAAGCTTTACTTATCTCGATGGTACCGAACCTGATCAGGCGCTATTTTTAAGCTTTGCAGATAACCGCTTAGTCAGTATTCGCGATCAGCAAACCGGTAAACACCTTAATTCCGTCAATCTTGATCCTATGTTGCTTGATACTTTACAAGCACCTAATCAAGAAGACCGTATCTTGGTGGAATTACAGAACTACCCACAACTGTTAGTAGACACCTTATTGCTAGTGGAAGACCGTAATTTCTACCATCACAGCGGTGTATCTCCTGTGGCGATTGTACGAGCTGCATTTGCCAATATGAATGCTGGACGCACAGTGCAAGGTGGTAGTACTTTAACTCAGCAATTAGTGAAAAACTTTTTCTTAACCCGTCAACGTAGCTTTTGGCGTAAGTTTAACGAAGCCTACATGGCGCTATTAATTAACTATCGTTTAAGTAAAGATGCGGTATTAAGTGGTTACCTTAATGAAGTGTATTTAGGCCAAAATTACAGTGATGGTGTCTATGGTTTTGGTTTAGCGAGTTACTTTTATTTTGGTCGACCGGTACCGGAATTGAGCATAGACCAAATGGCGTTTTTGGTGGCAGTGGTTAAAGGCCCGTCGTTTTATGACCCATGGCGTTATCCGGAACGTGCGCTTGAACGTCGTGACATGATCATCCGCTTATTATCTAAAAACGGTAAAATCAGTACCGCTGAATATCGTGCGGCAATTGCGCGTCCGTTGGGGATTATACCGCGTGGCCACATGAGCGTATCGAAAGCGCCGGCATTTATGTCATTGCTGCGTAGAGAGTTAAAAACCACGTTTGGTGAGGCACTCTATGATCAATCGGGATTAAAAATATTTACCAGTTTAGATCCACTCGCGCAGCGTGCTGCAGAAACCGCGATTAGTGAAAGTCTACCGCGCTTAGAGAAAGCCCGTCACATCTCCGGACTAGAAACGGCAATGGTAGTAACAGATCGCCAATATGGTCGAGTGACTGCACTTGTCGGTGGACGTAATACCCAGTATGCGGGTTTTAACCGGGCGCTTGATGCCTCGCGTTCGATTGGTTCTGTGGTTAAACCTGCGATTTATTTAACCGCGTTTGAACAAGGTTATGACCTTAACTCACCGTTAGAAGATAAACCGCTGCGCTTAAATAACCAGTACGGTAATAATTGGCAACCAAAAAATTATGACCGAAAATACCGTGGTGAAGTGCCGTTATATCAAGCCTTGATGCAGTCGCTGAACGTACCAACGGTTAATTTAGGTATGGCGCTTGGGGTTGATAATGTCATTGAAAGTTTAAAACGTCTGGGCGTTAAAAAAGTCGATAATCACTACCCGTCAATGTTACTCGGGGCGTTAAATATGTCACCGTTTCAAGTATCTCAAATGTATCAAACGATTGCGACCGCAGGTGAATACCATAAGTTGACAGCGCTGGTTGCTGTGGTTGATGAAGACGGCGATTTGGTTTATCAACAAGACTTAAAAGGTAACCGTCGTTTTGATCGTAAATATACCGATCTGACAATTTATAATATGACATTGGTCGCTAAGCAAGGTACCGCGCGCCGTTTAAGCTGGCAGTTCCCCGGCATTAACTTTGCGGGCAAAACCGGTTCAACCGATAAGTTACGCGATAGCTGGTTTGTCGGATTAGATAATCGTGACGTAGTGACTGTCTGGGTTGGCCGTGATGATAATAAGACCTCGACATTAACGGGGTCGAGCGGAGCATTGACGGTCTTTGGCGATTATATGAAATTACGTGGTGCGGATAGTTTAGCGGTGAATTAACTTAGTCAGTTATCATTATTATTAAAGTAGTAAATAATATAGTCAGTAATAAAGTAATAAAGTAATAAAGTAATAAAGTAATAAAACTAAAAACGGCGAGCCTAATGGCTCGCCGTTTATCTATTTGTCTTCGTCATTCATCTTATTATTTAAAAGATGAATGGTATTTAGAAGTGACCTTCTAAACCAACAAACACACCATCAATTGTTGCATCTGCTTTCACGTCATCAACTTTAAAGTCAAGCTGTTGAATACGGTAACCCGCACGGATAGACCAATCTAGTACATAACCTGGGTTTAACATGAAAGCCAAGCCAATTTCAGCATCGCCGTATACATCGCCGGTGATACCAATGGCATTTACCATTGCGAACGCTTTAAGTGGGAACATTGGCAGGCCAACTTCACCATAAACATAACCCATAGGTAATGGACCTGAGAATGACACATCAGTACTACCATCTTCGAAAGTACCGTTCAGTTGACGCCATGTAACACCGGCATCAAGTGATACAATGTCATTGTCTAGGAATTCATAGTACAGGGTGAAATCAACCGTTTTTAAGTTAACATTTTCGTTCGCTGAAGAGCCTTCAACATCTACATTCGAGAAGCTTAGTGCTGCATTTGGAATTAATGGAATCGGGTGTTCCACTTTCACATACATACGGTAGTTGTAAGTATCTTCATAACCAGTAGCTGCAAGATCATTGCCTTTGTAGCTAAGGGTACCATCAACACCTGATTGCCATACGTCCGCACCAAAATAGGTACCAATAACATCAGCCATAACGTTGTTTGAAAGACCGGTAAGAAGAGTTAGTGCAAGTAGTTGTTTTTTCATAATGAGTCCATGTTCATCTATGTAATTATTTTGCGCAACAGTAACAGCAAGCGTCTTTGGTTAATAAGTATTAGACATTTATTCATTAAATCCTAATGCTATCAACTCACTGTTAATACTTTCGGCCGGTGCGGCAAAAAGTTTAGCGCTAATATTAGTTTTTATAAAACCATTGATATACGGTTATTTTTGTCGGCTATTATACATTTTGCAGTTAAATTATCATGTTTAATACGTTATTTATGGCATTTTAACCAAAGTAGTTGAACTTATTTTTGCCTAGTACTTTTACGAGGTAAAAAAAAGGCACAAAAAAGCCCTAAGATAGGGCTTAATTAAATCATGAAAATGGTACTTTCATCATACTTTTAACGGTGGAATTGTTACGCTAGTTTAGCAAAACAACGTTCAGCAGCTGCAATTGTTGCTTCAATATCTGCCGCGGTATGCGCAGTAGATAAGAAACCGGCTTCAAATGCTGATGGTGCAAGGTAAACACCTTCAGCCAACATCAGGTGGAAGAACTGCTTAAAGCGTTCTGCGTCACATTTGAATACGCCTTCAAATCCAGTGATTTCAGCTTGGTCAGTAAAGAAGAAACCAAACATACCGCCCACATAGTTTACCGCTAGTGGGATGTTTTGACGTACTGCGGCGGCTTTAAGGCCTTCAGCTAGTTGCTTAGTGCTGGCACTTAATTGCGCTGCCACTTCTGGTTTGTCAATTTCGTTTAATGCCGCTAAACCAGCCGCCATTGCAATTGGGTTACCTGATAACGTACCAGCTTGGTATACCGGACCTGTTGGCGCTATGTATTGCATTATTTCAAGTTTACCGCCAAATGCGCCCACTGGCATACCGCCACCGATCACTTTACCTAATGTCGTTAGGTCTGGTTTTACTTGATAGAGTGCTTGTGCACAACCTGTTGCAACGCGGAAACCTGTCATTACTTCATCAAAGATAAGTACCGCATTGTATTTATCACAAATAGTACGTAGACCTTGGAGGAAACCGTCTTGTGGTGGAATGCAGTTCATGTTGCCCGCAACTGGTTCTACAATGATGCACGAGATGTCTTCTGGGTATTCCGCAAATAATGCTTCAACAGATGCTAGATCATTGAACGTTGCTGTTAATGTGTGTTTAGCAAAGTCAGCAGGGATACCTGGAGAGCTTGGTTGACCTAATGTCAATGCGCCTGAACCAGCTTTAACCAGTAGCGAGTCTGCATGGCCATGGTAGCAACCTTCAAATTTTAAGATCTTGTCACGATTAGTGTAACCACGCGCTAAGCGGATCGCACTCATGGTAGCTTCTGTACCAGAGCTAACCATACGGATCTGTTCCATTGATGGCACCATAGATTGTACTTTTTGCGCCATGATCACTTCGATTTCAGTCGGTGCGCCAAAACTTAAGCCATTTTCAACAGCAGCAAGTACTGCAGATTTGATTGCAGGGTGGTTATGACCCAAGATCATCGGACCCCAAGAACCCACATAATCAATATAGGCTTTGCCGTCTACATCATAGATACGCGCGCCTTCGGCACGTTGAATAAAGAGTGGGCTACCACCAACGCCATTAAATGCGCGCACTGGTGAGTTAACGCCACCAGGAATAATTGCTTGAGCTTGCGTGAAAAGTTGGCTTGATTTTGACATCTGCAATCCTTTTATCTACTGTCTGGGACTAATTATGAAGAAAATTTCAGGCGCTCATTATACCTGTTCATTGGTTTAAGCGTAGATTTTTTACATTTTTAGCGACTTACATTTAACTTGTCTTTGTTTTCATCGGCAGAATCGTTAAAATAGCGCTTTATTTTTATCCATCCTCACGACAAAAGGCCGACATGCTTAAGTTTATTAAACCACGTTACATCGTGTTATTGGCGCTCGCTATATTATTGGGTTATGGTTTTTCTTATCTGAAAGGCATGGAGTCAGCAGCAAAAATAACCATGAAAGATGATGAAATTGCACGCCTTAATACCGCCTTTACAGAAACCAGCAAGGTGAAGGCGCAAGTTGAAGTGGAACTGCAAACCTCACAGATTCTGGTAGACCAGTTGACTGAACAACAACGTATTTTGTTTAATGAAAATGCCGAACTAAAACGCGATCTCGTTTTTTATCAACGTATCATGGCGCCAGAAGATGTCATTAATGGGGTTAAATTAGAGCGCCTGACATTTATTCCCGAAGTTAGTGAAGACTATTACTTTGTGCAAATTGTACTGATGCAGGTAGAAAAGAAAAAACGTCACATCCAAGCCAGCGCAGATTTGGTGTTTTATGGCAGTGAAGAAGGTGAACCAGTGGAATATCGTTGGAGTGAGCTGGTGGATGAAAAAGAGCAAAAGCTAACATTTTCATTCCGTTATTTTCAAACGATAGAAGCATCGATAAAATTACCACTAGGCTTTGTACCAGAACGTGTTGCATTTATTGGTCGGGTAAAGGGTAATCGTTGGAATTCAGGTCTGCATTTAAAACAAAACTTTGATTGGCGTGCTGTATTGCAAAGCAGTGACGCGATCTCGGGTTAATAAAGGCCGATTATCGACATCAGTGATTAACAGTCGAAAACGATAGTTGACTGAATTAGTCAGGTATTAGATAATTGAATGTATAAATCGAGTTTAAGTGAGATCAGATATGGAACTATTTACAGACGTTGGTGCAACTCAGGCTGACAATAACGAGATTGTTGAACAAGCTGTTACACCTGTTGCTGTGGAAGCAAGTGTAGATGATATGGCATTACCTATTTATTTTAGTGATAACGCTGCAGCACGAGTGAAAGAATTGATCACAGAAGAAGAAAATCTAGCGCTTAAATTACGCGTGTATGTTACTGGCGGTGGTTGTTCTGGTTTCTCTTATGGTTTTACTTTTGATGAGAAAATTAACTTTGGTGACACTGTTATCGAAAAGAACGGTGTAACCATGGTAGTTGATTCTATGAGTCTGCAATATTTAGTTGACGGCACCGTTGACTATATTGATGGCCTAGAAGGTTCACGTTTCTTAGTGAACAACCCGAACGCAACAACAACCTGTGGTTGTGGTTCAAGCTTCTCAATTTAAACGTTGGCTTAATCTAAGCCTTGGTTTTAATTAAAAATAGTGTCCGTACTTAGCTATTGTTAAGTACGGCATTTTTTTATGTCATTTCTCATAGTACAGTTAATTCCTTCCCTCATTCCCTGTTAGCTCTTTTTATTATAAAGAAATTAGTGCTTCTAGCTTATTTTTTAATGTTTGTGACCGATCGTCTTATTTTATATTATAACCATTCCTATCTTGTTAAATATGTTGCATCATAGTTACTCAATTATGCTCAAAGGAATGATAATGAATCACTTCACTGCGCTGGCTATTGTTAAAAAGCCATTATTTCAAGCATCGCTGATTGCGGCTGCCTTTATGTTATGGATGACAACTGGCACGACTGGTGGACAAGGTGAGCAAGCAGATAATGCCACTAGCAACACGGTTGTGGCTAAACCTATCCCACAAGTACGTACTCAGCAGTTTGATGCACAGTTGGTCGCTCGTTCCATTTCTCTTTATGGCCGTACGGCAGCCGATCGTGAAACCAATCTTGGCGCTGAAATCGCTGGTCGGGTAGAGGCAGTACTGGCCAAACGCGGTAGTTTTGTCAATAAAGGTGACATTATTGTGCGCATGGAAGAAAACGATCTGCCACAGTTATTGCAGCGTGCTAAGACTTTATATAAACAACGTGAAATTGAATATGAAGGCGCAAAAAAGCTTGCCGCCCAAGGTTTTCAAGGTAAAGCCCGGTTAGCGGAAGCGGCGAGCGCACTCATGGATGCTTCAACCAATGTCTTCACTATTAAATTACAGTTAGAAAAAACCGTCATTATTGCGCCTATTTCCGGTATTTTGAATGAACGTCATGTCGAAGTCGGCGACTATTTAGCCAAAGGTGATCCGATTGCCACTATCGCCGATATTAATCCACTGATTATCAAAGCGGATGTCACCGAGCTTGATGTTACCAATGTGCAATTACAGCAAGTGGCTAAGGTGCGCTTGGTCAGTGGCCAAGAGATCACAGGGAAAGTACGTTACATTTCTCGAGTCGCAAACGCCGCAACCAATACTTTCCGTATCGAAGTTGCAATTGATAATAGCGACTTAACGCTGTCAGCAGGTGGTAGTGCCGAGCTGTCGTTACCATTACGTCAAGAATGGGCAGTGAAGTTATCCCCATCCACGCTGGCCTTGGATGAAGAGGGTGTTATTGGGGTTAAAACCGTCGTTGATAAACACGTGGTATTTACCCCTGTCGATATTCTTAAAGCAGATGCTCAGGGATCTTGGTTAACAGGGCTAGGCAAACACCCTGAAGTGATTACTGTTGGCCAAGGTTTTGTACGCGCGGGTGATAAAGTTGATACCGTATTAACGAGGGCGCAATAATGAACGGTATTATTACTGCTGCGTTAAATCATAGCCGCACCGTTATCATGTTACTGCTGCTTATTTTAATTTCTGGTAGTGTTACTTATCTTAATATTCCCAAAGAAGCGGAACCGGATGTGCCGATCCCGTTTATTTACGTGTCAGTTAATCACCATGGTATTTCCCCTGAAGATGGTGAGCGGGCATTATTGCGACCGTTAGAACAAGAACTCCGTGGTATTGATGGTCTCAAAGAAATGACCTCCACAGCCAGTGAAGGCCATGCGTCTATTAAGCTGGAATTCCATGCTGGTATTGACAGTAATATAGCCTTAGCCAGCGTGCGTGAAAAAGTCAGTTTAGCCAAAGCGCAATTACCGGATGATTCTGAAGAGCCTGTGGTCAAAGAGATCAGCATGGCGACGCAGAAACCCGCGCTGACAGTGATCTTGTCGGGTGACGTAGCAGAGCGTGCCTTGATTAGTGTGTCACGGGACTTAAAACAAAAAATTGAAGCGCTCACCGAAGTACTGGAAGTCAGTGTCGGTGGCGATCGCGAAGACATGATTGAGATCTTAGTCGACCCGTTATTAATGGAAAGCTACAACCTAGATCAAAACGATATTTATAACCTTATCTCGCGTAATAACTTGCTGGTGGCAGCGGGTACATTAGACAGTGGTCAAGGCCGTTTTCCGGTTAAAGTACCCTCGGTATTTGACTCGTTAAAAGACGTACTCGATTTACCCGTTAAAGTCGATGGTACGCGTGTTATCACCTTTGGTGATGTCGCTGAAGTACGTCGCTCATACAAGGACCCTGTATCGTTTGCCCGTATTGATGGTCAAGCTGCGGTATCACTGGAAGTGAAGAAGCGACCGGGTGAAAACATCATTGAGACGGTTGATAAGGTCAAAGCCTTAGTCAATCAAGAAAGTGCGTATTGGCAGGGGGTGATCAAAGTTGATTTCACCGCCGACAGTTCTGAAGACGTAAAAGACATGCTCGGGGATTTGCAAAACAACGTACTGTCAGCGGTCATATTGGTTGTTATTGTTATTATCGCGAGCTTGGGTGCACGTAGTGCCTTCCTCGTTGGTATTGCTATTCCAGGGTCATTTTTGGCGGGTATTTTGATGCTGGCCATGTGGGGTTATACCATTAATACCGTGGTGTTATTCGCCTTGATCATGGCGGTAGGTATGCTGGTGGATGGCGCGATTGTAGTGACCGAATTTGCTGACCGTGAAATGAATGAAGGCCGCAGTAATAAAGAAGCTTATGGCCTTGCGGCGAAACGCATGGCTTGGCCGATTATAGCCTCGACAGCCACTACATTAGCGGCATTTGCGCCGTTATTGTTCTGGCCGGGGATGATGGGCGAGTTCATGAAGTTCTTGCCGTTAACCCTGATCACCACATTAAGTGCGTCGTTAGTGATGGCGCTGATCTTTGTACCGACACTGGGTGGTATTTTTGGTCGTCGCCGCAAGCTGTCAGTATTAGAGCAGAAACAAACTGAAATTTCTGAAACAGGCGATGTGACCCAGATGCCGGGCATGACTGGCTGGTATATTAAAGTGCTGAATAGCGCGATTAAAAAACCTTGGTGGTGTTTAGGTGGCGCAGTACTGTTTTCTATTTTGGTGATTAAAGCCTATGGCGTTTATGGTCAAGGTTCGGAGTTTTTTCCCAATGTAGAACCGCCGGGATTTAATATTATCGTGCGCTCGCAAGGTGATTTATCTATCTATGAGCAAGACGTGTTAATGCAGCAAGTCGAAGCTAAATTGCTGGGTATGCCTGAGATTGAAACACTTTATGCACGCACAGGTAAAAGTGATCAAAACGGCGAACAGATAGGTTCGTTACGCGTTAACTTAGTTGATTGGCAACTGCGCCGTAAAGCCGATGAGATCATCGCTGATATTGTGGTGAAAACGGCGAGCTTAGCGGGTATCGAAATTGAAGCCCGTAAAGATGAAAGTGGTCCGCCGCAAGGTAAAGACTTACAGCTGGAGTTAAGCTCACGTTATCCGGAGTTATTAGAACCAACATTGGCGAAAATTAAAGACTTTGTGGCGACGCAGGGTATCTTTACCAATGTCAGTGATAATAGCGCCAAACCAGGTATCGAATGGCAGATTAAAGTCGATCGCGCTGTTGCAGCCCGTTACGGTGCCGATGCTTTGTTAGTGGGTAACAACGTCCAATTTGTGACAACTGGTTTACGTCTTGGCGGTTATCGCGCCGATGATGTTGATGACGAGATGGATATTCGCGTGCGTTTCTCTGAGCAATACCGTCACATCGACCGATTAGAAGACCTACGTTTGAAAACAGCGGCAGGGCAAGTACCATTAAGTGTGTTCTCAACCTTAACGCCAGAGCAGAAAAAAGACGCGGTGCGTAAAGTGGATGGTCGCCAAGCACTGAAGATTGAAGCGAATTTATTGCCGGGTTATAACTTAAATGAGCAACTGCCGAAGTTAATGGGCTTGATGCAGGCGCTTGATCTCGACCCACGCGTGGCAATTCGCTTACGAGGTCAAAACGAAAACCAACAAGAATCAGCTGAGTTCCTTAAAAATGCGCTGTTAATTGCTTTAGCGGTGATGGCAATTATCTTGGTCACCCAGTTTAATTCTTTCTATCAAGCGTTCTTGATTTTAACCGCAGTGATCTTTTCTACTGTGGGGGTATTTCTCGGCTTGATGATAGTGCAAGAGCCGTTTGGTATCGTTATGTCTGGGATCGGGGTGATCTCGTTAGCTGGCATTGTGGTGAATAATAATATCGTGTTAATCGATACTTACAATGTACTCAAGCGCGAAGGTCTGACTGCCGTTGACGCGGTATTACGTACTGGCGCGCAGCGTTTACGTCCAGTAATGTTAACGACTATCACCACAATCTTGGGTTTGATGCCGATGGTACTGCAGATGAATGTCGATATTGTTAATCGCAGTACCACCTTTGGCGCGCCATCAACACAATGGTGGTCACAATTGGCCACTGCGGTTGCGGGAGGGTTAACCTTTGCGACGGTACTGACGTTAGTATTAACACCCTGTATGTTGGTATTGGGTGACCGCTTAAGTCGACGTTTGCATAAAAACGAATCTGCTGTTGATGTGACTGACGTGACAGTTAATGACGATGTCAGTTTTGATGATGATCAGCATGTTGCTTATTCTTCAGAAAAGCAAGACTCTGCGACATTGACTGTGAGCCGGTTAGATTCGTAATTACGACGCTAAAATAAAAAACAGGTGCTAATTTAGTACCTGTTTTTTTGTCTTAATTCATATTGATGATAACAATTATTTAATCTTACACGCTCGCCAAACTAGTAATAGCCAAGATAACATCAAACCACTGCCACCCGATGGGGTGATGTTACTTAACCACTTCTCGCCCGTTAATGCATATAAAATCAAACTGCCACTAAACAACATAATGCTGGCTAATTGTAATCCGGCAACCCAATTAAAACGTCCTTCTGGAAATTTATTATCTAACAGCGCCAAAAATAAAATGCTCAAGGTATGAATAAATAAATAGTCTCGCGCGGTGGCAAAGTTAGCCACGCCGTTATTCAGTACCAGCTGTGAATGCCATAAATGCGCCCCCAATGTCCCGATGAGAATATTGCTAAACATTAACATTGCACAGGTTATTAGAAAAAATTTAATCTTGGTGCTGGTGCTGGTGCTGGTGCTGGTGTTATTGATATTGCTGTTCTGCATTGTCTGGTTACCTTCATAAGTCGAAAGACTTAGCTTGTTGTTATGCGTCATAGTTATTTTAAAAAATGTAATAAGGCTGTCATTTATCTTACATTTTTTGTTCATGTTAATCACACATCTTTGTCATATTTCACCTAGCATCGGTTACAGCTTCTAAAAGATTCAATCCACTTTTATTAAATAGCGAAAAATAACGGTTAATCTTTGGGTTAACCGTTATTCTATATGCAATTGTATTACTCATTCTGCCCTTGATTTCCTCCTTGCAGTATCTACTTCATATTCAAACCGTAAGCTTGTTGTGTATCAATTGAAAACAGTTGATAATGGCTCGAAATTTCTCGTCGGGCATTTTACTTGGCCTATAAGCTTAATCTTTAGCTACATTTTTTAGCTTTAAAAAGCAGGTAAATACAATGCAGCAATTAGACCTAAGCGCCTACACTTGTCCTTTACCACTGATTAAAATAAAACTCTGGTTAAAGCAAGCTGAGCTAGGCACTGAAATTATCGTATTACTGACCGATTCAGGTTCTCGTCAAGATATACCTAAATTTTTAACCAGTCTTGGTCAAACAGTTGTTGAGTTAGATAATTCGCCATTAATGTTACGTATTAAGGTGACCAAACTAACCCCACACTTATCGCTGACACAGCTCAGTACTTAATAATAAATACAATTTTAAGGCAATCACAATTTATGATCTCTGTTGTATCTCGTTGGTATCAGGAACGCTTTTCTGACCCACATGCAGTCACTTTATTCTTACTCTTAGTATTTGGCTTTTCGGTTATTTATTTCGCTGGTAGTTTAATTACCCCCTTCTTAGTGGCTGTGGTTTTAGCTTATTTATTGGATTGGCCATTATTGCAGTTAATGCGTTTGGGGATATCAAGGACCTGGGCGACAGTGATCATTTTACTGCTGTTTGTCACCATGATGGTGATGCTGACGTTAGGCTTAGTGCCAACGGTATGGCATCAGGGGGTAACGCTGGTTAAAGCAATGCCAACTATGCTTAAGCAAGGTCAAGAATTCTTATTGATGTTACCACAAGAAAATCCGGATCTTTTTAATGCAGACTTGATTAAAACGGCATCGATAGCGGTTCAGGACCACGTCGTGAGTTCAGGTGAAATGATAGTAAGTGCTTCGTTTGCCTCTTTATTTGATTTGGCTGCGATCCTAATTTATTCAATTTTAGTGCCTTTGTTAGTGTTCTTCATGCTCAAAGACAAGCGTATTTTGGTAACTGCCTTGGTGAGTATCTTGCCGCAGAATCGTCGTCTGGCGATGGAAGTGTGGACCGAAATGAACGGCCAAATTGCCAATTATATTCGCGGCAAAGTATTTGAAATTATCATCGTTGGTTTTTGTACTTGGTTGGTGTTTTTCTTTACTGATTTACAGTATGCTGCACTGCTTGCAGTATTGGTGGGTTTCTCGGTATTAATTCCTTATATTGGCGCTGCAGCGGTGACTGTACCTGTGATGTTAGTGGGCTTGTTTCAGTGGGGTCTAACGCCTGAGTTCACTTATATGATGATAGCGTACGGTATTGTGCAAGCACTGGATGGCAACTTGTTAGTACCGCTGTTGTTCTCGGAAGCGGTGAACCTGCATCCTGTGGCGATCATCATGTCGGTATTAGTGTTTGGTGGTCTGTGGGGATTCTGGGGTGTGTTCTTCGCTATTCCATTAGCAACCTTGGTGAAAGCGGTATTTAATGCTTGGCCGAAACGCGGTGATATACCAGCTGAAATTTAATTAGACTAGACTAGACAAGAACAGAACAGTCTAAACAAGAATAGCCAAGCTATAAGCAGCCCGTGAATCTAAATTGTTACTTTAGGTCACGGGCTGTTTGTGTATTTATTCAGCCAGTAATGCATCTGTCTTTGCTGCGCAGACAAAATCATTCTTATGTAAGCCTTTAATACTGTGCGACCACCAAGTGATCGTCACTTTGCCCCATTCAGTTAATAAAGCCGGGTGATGGCCTTCCATTTCTGCCATTTCTGCTACTTGATTAGTAAAGGCGATAGCTTGTTTGAAGTTTTTAAACTTAAATTCACGCTCTAATTGCATGATGTTGTCACGTACTACTACCACCCAATTAGGGATCTGATTTACTAATACAGCTAACTCTGCATCGCTGACTTGTGGTGCATCGGCGCGACATGCTTGGCAATTTTGTTGGTTTAATTCAGTCATGATTTGCTCTCGTCTTATGTTTTTAAATTAGGTTTTAATTAGTTTTTATTCGGTCTATTCTGATTTTAGCAAGCCGCATCTTCTTTCGGCGCGTAAGCCGACGGTTTCATGCCTAATATTTTAGCTTCTTTGATCAAGGTAATTAAATCGAGCTTAATGAGTTGCTGTAAGTCTGCTAGCTGATCAATCACAAAGTAATTCTTTTGCAGTTCATCAATACGGTAATGAGTACGAAATGCCTCGATCACTTGCAGTGGTTGGCGATTGGGAATATCGCTTTCTAAGCTGTAACAAGTTTCTTGTTTCGACGACAAAATACCACCACCAAATATCTTCAATCCTTGCTGACTCTGCATTAAACCAAACTCAATGGTAAACCAGTATAAACGTGCCAGCATAGGGCGGTCGGCTTTGTCGGCTTTTAACCCTAGCTCACCGTAATGCTGAGAAAAATCAGCATAAGCTTGATTGGTTAGTAGCGGGCAGTGACCAAACAATTCATGAAAAATATCAGGTTCTTGAATGTAGTCTATGTCTGCTTTGGTACGAATGAAAGTGGCCGCAGGAAAACGTTTATTCGCTAATAATTCAAAAAAGCGTTCAAAGCCAATCAAAGCGGGCACGTTCTCAACTTGCCAGCCGGTTAATTTTTTTAACTTACGATTGATATCCGGTAATTGTGGAATGCGCTCAGCACCCATTTGCAGTAGTTCAATACCCGCAATAAATTCATCACAGGCACGGTTTTTAATAATCTCGGTTTGGCGGTTATATAAAGTTGCCCAAGTACTGTGTTCCTCATCGCTATAATTGATGAACCCGTTGTGATCTGGTTGGCGTGAAACATATTTTGTTTTCGCTGCTATGGCCAAATTAGGTTTAATAGCTAAAGATGAGTTCATAATTACTTCCTAGTGCTGTGTTGTTCAATTGATATTAGCTTAACCTTAATTAAATATGCAGTACAGATTCAATAAAATGATAAATAAACCAGTACAGTTATGTTAATCTGTCACTGTACTGGTGAGTAATTTTATAAACTGTACTGGTCTATTACACGCATATTACTTGCCGGTTATTTATCGATGATTGATTTATTAAAAATAATGATAAAAGTAGCTAACACCAATGACT
The DNA here is from genome assembly GCF_002836355.1 of Moritella sp. Urea-trap-13. NCBI lineage: Bacteria > Pseudomonadati > Pseudomonadota > Gammaproteobacteria > Alteromonadales > Moritellaceae > Moritella > Moritella sp. Urea-trap-13. The sequence goes on along the minus strand of NZ_PJCA01000001.1, from coordinate 451,787 downwards.
AAAGTATTGTTATATCAGCAAATAGCCGACGACCTACGCGATCTGATTAATCAGGGCGTATATTTACCGGGTGATAAGTTACCGTCGCTTAGAGCCTTGTCGGTAAAGCGACAAATGAGCATCGCCACGATACAAAGGGCGCTTGAAGAACTTGAGATTGTTGGACTTATTGAAGCTAGGCCAAAATCGGGTTATTACGTGTGTTTTAATAACCGAACTGATGTTGCGATTGAACTGCCTAGCATTACCATGAAACCCAAGTCGGTGAAGATCCATGAACTCGCCAGTCAGATATTTCATCAATGTGGTGAGCCTGATGTGATTAACATGGGCACGTCATATCCGTCGAGTGATTTTATGCCAACGCCAGCATTACAAAAAATCGCTAACCAAGTGATTAAGCATCACATGGCGGATATTGTTGAAGTACAGTTTTCGGCTGGTAATGCGGTATTGCGTGATGTATTGGCCAAGCGCATGAATGAATCCGGTTGTCAGGTATCGTCAGACGATATCATTGTCACCAATGGCTGTTTAGAGGCCTTGTCGGTGTGCTTGCGTGCCGTTGCTAAACCGGGCGCAACCATTGCTTTAGAGTCACCGGGTTTTGTTGGTTCGCTGCAGTTAATTGAATCGTTAGGTTATAAAGCGCTGGAGATACCTTGTCATCCGGTTACCGGCATGAGCCTTGAAGCGTTAGAGTTAGCGTTAGAACAGTGGCAAATATCGGCGGTATTAGTGGTGCCGAGTTACAGTAATCCACTGGGTTCGTGTATGCCTGAAACGAATCGTAAACAGCTGGTGGAGCTGTTATCAAATAAAGATATTCCATTAATTGAAGATGACTTGTTAGGGGATTTATCCTTTGATGGCTCACGTTTGAAACCCTGTAAGGCATTCGATAAAAAAGGCATGGTGCTGTATTGCTCGTCGGTATCAAAAACTATAGCCTCGGGGTTACGTGTCGGCTGGATCGCGCCGGGGGCGTATTACAAAGAAGTGTCTTATTTTAAGACGTTCACTAATATTAGCGCGCCACAATTTTCGCAGATTGTCGTGGCGCAGTTTTATAATAGTGGGAAGTATGAGCGTCATCTTCGGCAATTAACGGCTAAGATCGCCAAACAGGTGTATCAGATCCAGTCGTTAATTCGCCAACACTTTCCCGAGGGTACGCAAGTCTCTAATCCGCAAGGTGGCTGTATTTTGTGGGTGGTATTACCCCAAGGTATTGATGGTCATCAACTGCATCTTAAAGCTATTGAGATGGGCATTGGCATTATTCCGGGGCAGTTAAGCAGTGCTACGAATAAGTTTGACCACTGTATTCGGATTAATTGTGCTTGCGACCCTAAAATAGATATGCAGGGCAGTATCAAGGTATTAGCTGATATAGCGCAAGGTATTTTGGCGGGGTAAGGAATTTGTTACTTTACCCATCAATCTGCGAGGCGTTATAATAACCGCGCACTGAAATAGAACAGGGATATGTTTTAACAGTTACGTTGCTTGAATTTAAGCAGTCCCCGTTTATTTTTTGTTGGCCTTTTTATCGGCCAAAAGTGTGAGTAAAAGCCATGAGTCAAAAACCGAATCTTTCTACCGCTATGACTAATTTAATTACCGAAGTACGCGGCGTGTTTCCTTTCTATGAACCTGAATCGAGTATTTGTGGTGATTCGTGTGAAGGTTGTCCGAAGAAATTATTGGAATTAGTCGATACTGAACTGTGTTATTGGGAAGACCAAGTTAAGCATGGTACTGCGCCGACTTTTGATGAATTAAACCGCGTCGGTAAACTGTGTAAGAATGTACGACGCGGCTTGAAACGTAATGGCTTGGTTGATTAGCAATACTGGCTTAGCATTCATTTGTTAACACGGCAATAGATACTGGTACTATTGGCTTTGTTGGATCATCAGGTATTTTATTTGTATAATTAACTTGGCATTTGAAGCGCACACCCATTGAATCACGGTCACTACTGAACATAATGTAAAGGATGCCGTTATATGAATCTTTAGATACATAAAATGGCGCAGCCTTATTATCTTTGTATGCTACAGCAGCAGTTACGCTATCGATTTCTAGCCAAGCTTGAAGCTGCTCATTAATGATCTTTAAATTAGTTTGTCTATTAATGGTAAGTGTAGGGTAACCATTGTATATCGGGACTTTAGTACCATTAATTGTTATTTCAGCTTTACCTGTAGTTTTACCTTCGATGGCTGCTTTGGCATAAACAAGCTGCATTGCACTTTCCATTGTTCCTTTTACGGCTTCTAATGTCGCTGCTTTTGAATCGGCTCTTAGATTGATGAATTTAGGTACAGCTGTTGCGGCTAATATGCCAAGTACTACAATCACTATGACTAATTCAATCAGGGTAAAGCCGCGGCTCTTTGCATTGCTGCTATTAGTATGTGTATTTTGCGACATAAATCCCTGTATCAATTATCTTATTAATAGGATTTATCTTATTTCATTTTGCATGGACGACAAGGTAAATGTGGCAGATTGTTTATAAATAGTGCAAATCATTTGCATATATAAAATATGATTTTAATTCATAATATACTTAATTTATTGTTAGCGTTAACAGCCTTTTGTGAGCTGATGTTCTAGTGGTGTAGATGATACTTTTGGGGACGAGGATTGGAGTTTTGGCAGGTAATCAATAAACGAGTAATCAATCACGCTATAGGTTTTAATGAATGCTATGAACATGGACTGTCAGCTGACTAGGCATCTTTTTAGTTGGAAAAAAGTTATCTTACTGTTGAACCAAGGCCTCAAGTTATATAATGTAATTCTGATTGTCAGTTTTCATGCGGCCTAACTAAAACTAGGATTTGTATGCATATAAGACACTCATTACGTTCTATTCTGCTCGTTGATGATATAGCAGATAACATCCAAATTTTGAACGGTGTTCTAAACGCTGAATATAAGATACTTGCCGCAACAAGTGGCAATAAAGCATTAGCTATAGCAAGGCAACATCCTCAACCTGATATGATTTTACTTGATGTTATGATGCCTGAAATAGATGGCTTTGAAGTTTGTCGATTACTAAAAAAAGACCCTGTCACTAAGCATATCCCTATAATTTTTGTCACCGGAAAAAGTGAAGCTGTAGATGAATTATTAGGGTTTGAGTTGGGTGCTGTCGACTACATAACGAAGCCATATAATCCTGCCATTGTAAAAACAAGAGTTAAAGCCCATTTCTCTCTGTCGGTGCAAAATCATCACCTTGAAGACCTCGTGAAAATGAATCACGACAACATCATTACTCGTGAAGAGATGATAGCCTTAAATAACATATTTTTGGGCGAGGCTAGTTGTAGATGTACACTCGATATACTGCAAAGCTATGTCCACAATAATACCAAAATAAGTGCTGATGTAGCATCTATAATACAAAGTTTTTCATTATTAAATAATGACGATAAACAACAAGTGACTCATCTTATAGAAACACTACACATTGGAGATGAAGATGAAAAAGATAAAATCTCGGATTTTTTCGGTTTAGATCGTAGCTGAGTAAGTGGATTTTGATGACACTATTCAACAATATAATTAATACAAAGGATTTTCATGCACATAACACCCTCATTAGGCTCTATTCTGGTCGTTGATGATATAGCGGACAACATTCAGATTTTAAATGGTTTTCTTAACCTTGAATATAAGGTGCTAGCCGCAACAAGTGGTCATAAAGCCTTAGCTATTGCACAACAATATCCCCAACCAGATATGATTTTACTTGATGTTATGATGCCTGAAATAGATGGCTTTGAAGTCTGTCGATTACTTAAAAAAGATCCCGCAACTAAGCATATTCCGGTGATTTTTGTCACCGCCAAAAGTGAGCAAGTAGACGAATCATTAGGGTTTGAATTGGGCGCTGTTGACTACATAACTAAGCCATATAATCCAGCCATTGTAAAAACAAGGGTTAAAGCCCAGTTATCTCTGTCGGCGCAAAATAATGACCTTGAAAACTTAGTCAAAGCACGAACACATGAGTTAGAGAGTACCAGAAAATCCATTATAAATATGCTAGGTAAAGCTGCTGAATATAAAGATAACGATACCGGCATGCATGTCGTTAGAATGGCTTTATATAGCAAATTACTTGCAGAAAAAGTCAGTGAAGATAAAGCATGGATTGATTTAATATATAATGCGGCTCCTATGCATGATGTAGGTAAAATTGGCATTCCCGATGCTATTTTATGTAAACCTGGAAAACTTGACGCCCAAGAATGGGAAATCATGAAAACCCATGCTGTTGTTGGTGCACAGATATTAGATGGAGAGAAATCCAGCTTATTAGTGTTAGCAAAAGAAGTCGCATTGTATCATCACGAAAAATGGAATGGTTCGGGTTATCCGCATGGATTATCTGGAGAAAATATCCCGCTGTCTGCGCGCATCGTGGCGCTTGCCGATGTTTTTGATGCTTTAACCAGTGAACGTCCTTACAAAAAAGCTTGGCCAATTGAAAAGGCGGTTCAATTAATCAAGGAAGAGTCTGGAGAGCACTTTGATCCGGATTTAGTGATCCACTTTTTAAATTACCTGCCTGAGTTTGAAGAAATAGCAGAAAATAATCGCAATTAATTACACACCACAGTAGAGAAAATAAAGTGGCTATTTCTTTAAACAATTCAAACAATTCAAACAATACGAGCATCATGTTCGGCTTTATTAGCGTCATATTGCTGCTTGTTGCAATTGCTCTAGCGGGTGCTTTAAACCTCAATAAATTAACAACCGCAATTGACCAGTACGCAAAAACGGAGGCGTTCTTACATGCACTGGATACTGCCCGTCTTTCAGAACTTATTTATACCCGAGATGGTTTAGAGCGAGATGCCAAAAAAGCAACGGATAATATTGAAATAGTATTGTCTTTGGCTAAGTCATTTACTAAAAGCAATGACTCAGGAATAGTAAATACTGAACAGTTATTAAAAATAGCTCATAAATATCAAATAGATTTTGAACGTTACGTATTGTTGACTAAAGAATCTCGTCAAAAGCGCAACGATATGGTTAATTCAGCAACATTAGCAAACGGCAGTGCTCAAACCCTGAACATGATGCAACGCAAAAATATCGATTTCGATAAACAAGATATTATGCGATTTAGGCTAGAAACTGATGCAATAATGAAAAATACGAGGAGTGCTTACCAATTAGGAATCCTTCTTGAAAGAGCTATGGGTATTAAAAATAATTTATTGCTCTCAAATAAAAAGCCTAACCTTGAACGTCTTGGAAAATGTATCGATAAAATCACCTCTCTTATCAAAACCTTGAAAGTAGATGTGAAAAATAATGCAAGCTTCAACACTCTTGTGGAATTAGAGTCTCAATCAACTAAGCTTAAAGCACTTTTTAAACAATTAGAAAATCTACATAATTATGTAGAACTGACTATCAATACGCCATTAATTATTGATATAGATAAACAAATTTTGCTACTTACTGAACTCGATTTTGATTTGCGAACTAATGAAAAACGTATCCTTGAATCAACCTTTGAACTCAGTGACAAATCTCAAGATTTAATGTTTCGAAGATTAGTCCTGGCTGAACAAATTGATGTTTTATTGAGTAATATAACTATCGCTAGACAACTTGATAAAGAGCTTTCGTCAGCACGTAATCGAGAAACTCGATACTCATTGTATAGCCGAATTCAACAATTATTAACTTTAACCAAAGCTAAAGTTGAAATTATTGCCTCTTCACTGATAGAGCAAGATGAGAAACTCGCCTTCCATGAATTTTTACCCAGCATTGAACTTTACCTCAGTGATTTTTTGACGTTAGCGAATGTTAAAGAACAAAGATTGGCATTGATAAATGACATGAATGAGTCGGCCCTAATGGCCAATGATATTTTGTTTGATTTTCGTGAGCTCAAGTTTGAAGAAATGGCCGATTCACGAAGTTTAGCGAACAAAATGTCTATTTTGTCTATTTTCTTTTTAATCGGCATTGTATTACTTGGCTATGTGATTCGCCGTACGCAAACATCGTTAACCAACTTAACCCAACAATTGGGGATAGCGGCAGAGCAAGCCAAGAATGCAGAACGAGCGAAATCATATTTTTTAGCTAATATGAGCCATGAAATAAGAACCCCAATGAATGCCATTATCGGCATGAGTTATTTAGCGCTAGAAACAGCATTAAATCCTAAACAACAGAATTACATTGGTAAAGTAAATCGTTCTGCTAATACTTTACTTAGGATTATTAATGATATTTTAGATTTTTCTAAAATAGAAGCCGGTAAATTAGCCATTGAAAAAATTGAATTTAATATTGTTGATCTTATCGATGATGTGGCAGACATCATCGGCGTTAAAGCACAAGAACAGGGTTTAGAATTACTATTTGATATTGATAGCACTCTACCGACCAGTTTTATTGGCGATCCCTTACGGTTACAGCAAGTACTGGTAAATTTAGGGAGTAATGCGGTTAAATTTACTACCGAAGGAGAAATCAAATTAAGCTTTACATGCCAAATGAACGAAGGCGATAAAATCGTACTAATTTGTAATGTACAAGATACTGGTATTGGTATGACAGAAGAGCAAATTAAAGGTCTATTTGCTGCATTTTCTCAAGCTGATACCTCGACCACCCGAAAATATGGTGGTACCGGTTTAGGCTTAGCAATTTGCAAAAGATTGACGCACTTAATGCAAGGTGACATATCCGTAACCAGTGAAGTTGGTGTTGGCAGTTGCTTTTCATTTTTCGTGATACTTGAGCGTTCAAAAATATCGCCATATCTCCTAGATGAAATACCGACAGCATTAGACAATAGTAAAGTATGCGTTGTTAACGACAATGAGAGTGCAGAACAAACAGTTGAACAGCAGTTGCTAGGCGCTAGTTTTTTATTGGTTGAAGATAATGACATTAACCAAGAGCTCGTTTATGAAATACTAACAAGCAAAGGGATTTACGTAACCATAGCCAATAATGGCAAAGAAGCGATTGCATGTTTAGCTAATCAAACTTTTGATTGCGTGCTTATGGATTGTCAAATGCCAATAATGAATGGTTATGACGCGACAGAAATAATAAGAACGGATGACTCTTTACGGTTGCTACCTATTATGGCTATGACCGCAAATATCATGGAAAAAGATTTGGAAAGAGCTAAAGCATGTGGCATGGATGACGTGATTGCTAAGCCAATTAACATTACTGAAATGATGACGACGCTTGCTAAATGGGTCAATATAAAACAACCGGACGCACTTAAACTACCTGAGCTTGCAGCTGGTACCGGGCTTACCGTAAAGCATGTAGAAAACGAAATGAACATTACCGGCCTTGATCATGCCATGGGATTATCTTGTGCTAATAATGATATAACCCTTTATTACAAATTACTGGCTAGATTCTCAAGCAAATATGCTAAAAAGCATGATGATTTGGCTTTGTCTGAGTTAGATTCTAGTGAACAGCAACTCTTTATCCATACTTTAAAAGGTCTTGCAGGAAACTTAGGTTTTTCTACAATCTATCAACTTTGCCAGATCGTCGAAAAGTATAAAGGTACTGAAGAATCAAAAAATGACCAGTTGCATACTCTTGAACAAATGTTAGAAGATACATGTATAAAACTAAAACAATACTTTCAAGAGTGTGAGTTTAGCCTTGCTGGTACTCCAATTAACCAAGGTGAAAAACAAACGCAGAATCGGTTGGTTATAGACAGCATCAAGCAAGCGCTAAGAGCTTCAGATACTGTCGTTATTGATTTAGTAGAAAAGTATTCAGCCGATGAAATCGGCTTATCTATATCTGATTATCAAATGTTAATTAAGCATGTGAATAATTTTGATTTTGATGAGGCATTAACATTTTTTGATGGTTAATTATTTTTTTCTTAAAAGAATAAATGCCAATACGTTACTTTGTATCAGTGGAAAATATAGCCCATAACTAGACTCTATATTGGCTCGTTGCTAATAATAACGAGCCACATTAGGCTGACATCACTGGATCAACGTTTATTACAAACGGTGTGACAGACTCTGTTTCATCGTAAAATTAAATATTATCCCTCTACAATGTGGATAATATCTTGCTTGTTCGCAACTAAATCATTGAGGTGATAACTATCCATCACACTTAAAAAAGCATCCATTGATTTTGATAATGCTTTCTTTAATTCACAAGATGGAAGTAGTCGGCAATTAGATGTATTGCAGTCTATGCCATCGAGGTGATTTTCTAAATCTCTGATCACCTGTCCTATATTAATTTCATCTTGTGGTTGAGAAAGTGCAATACCACCATTTTTTCCCCTAATCGCGGTTATATACCCGTGTTGTTTTAATTTAGCCGAGACTTTTACCATATGATTTTGGGAAATATTATGTAACTTTGATATTTCCGGCACACTACTCAGTTGACCTGCAGGTAAATCGGCAAGATACATCAGTGTGCGCAGGCCTAAGTCTGTAAAGGTAGTAAGCCTCATGGTGATTATCCTTATTGGGTTTTAAACGCGGCCAGTTGATTGACAATATTATCAGAGACTTCGTTAAGACGCTTACTTTGTGTTTGCAACTCGTTACAATCCTCTGCATTTGAATTGGACAAGGTTTTTAATGCCTGTATTTCATGAGAAACATCAACTACAAGTTTGTGAATGTAACGGATATCAACGTTATCTGTAACCTGACCTTGGCTTTCTTTTTGGCCAATTAAATTCAATATGCTGTCAATATTATCACAGGCGGTATTGATTTCTGCCTGACTGTTTTTCGAATGAGATGAAAGATCACTCAGGTTGTTTGATTGCACTTCTATCTGCTCGCCAGCTTGCAGTACTGCCGTCGAAATACCGTCAATAATCTGATTGATTTGATCTAAGCTGCTTTGAGTTGACATCGCAAGCTGCCTAACTTCATCTGCCACGACTGCAAAACCGCGACCGTGTTCTCCGGCTCGTGCGGCTTCAATGGCGGCATTTAATGCTAATAGGTTAGTCTGATCGGCCAAATTGTTGATCACCGATACCACGCCACCAATAGACTGTACTTGTTCTGATAGTAATTCAAACTTACCGCTTAGGTTTTCACTGCTGCTGACATAGGTTTCTAGCATATCAGCCATATTGCTCATGGCTTCATTTGATAACTGTAATCCTTCTCTGGTATGACGAACCTGTACCTGAGTTTGTTCTGCTTTGGTTTGTAATGTTAAAGAATGCTCATCTAATATTTCAAACTGCTGGGCAATATTATCAACGCGTTGATCTTGAGTTTGAATACGCTGTGCAATATCGCTGGTTTTTGACGTCAGCGTATTTGCAATTTCATCAGATGTAATGGCTTGAGTTTGGATATCTATTAAGGCACCTTTTACATTGAGTCTAAATGAATTAATAACATTTAATACTTTACCCATTTCACTGTTGTAGTCACTGTTGACCTGACATTCGACCGACAGATCTTTTTGTTCAAATGCGCGCATGTAATCAGTAATTTTATGTAGGGAGTCGACCCCCCAGAATTTCTCATCAAGATCATGAATAATAAGTAAGAAAACGACAACATATTGTAATATCTGTGAATACAGTTGCTCAGTAAAAAAGAGGGCATTAATGAATAGTGAAATAGCGCCTAGCCAATGAATCAGTCTCATTCTTAGAAAAAGTGAGTGCATAATGAATTCCGTTATAAGTGCGTGGTAGGGGACAGTGATAATAATTCGGAGGTGTGTCATGCAAGAAACTTTGCTTATTCACTTTCGCAGCTGGCAGAACTATATTTGATTCGTTAGGCAAGCTTCTATTATTCATACTGAATATGAGGTGCATATTACATAAGTTGTATTTTATATACAACTTATAGGAGTGATTAAATTTAAAGGGATTTAATCTCGAGTCGTTGATTTTATCTTCTATGATGGTGTAAGGATCATTTATTTCGAGGTGTATAGCCTTTGACCACCGCGATGAGAGATGCAGAGATATTTGGTATATTTACGTTCTGTAAATGCTGTTGATATCACATTTCGTAATGTACGTTATGCTATCTGACACGCAAAAGTATGATTTATCACCTCGATGTCAATACGGTGGTACCTATTTAGTAGTACTATTGTTTTAGTTGTATCGCAGCGACTAATTAACTTCGGTGTATAGATTGAGTCTGTGTGAGGTGACAAAATAAGTCAATAATTAGGTAACTATGATGAACAGACCTCGAAGGCTATTTTTCTTTCTCTAATCGTATGAATGAATATATTCTTAACTGTTCTCAGTGTTATAAAGGGGATGAGCATGGATAAATCATTACAAACAAGAGTTATAAATTTTAAACATTTATGTTATCAAAATTTAATTAACGATATTAAGGAAGCAGCGACTTGTGAAGTCCGAAGCGTTTGTCGCTTTGTGTGTCATCGTTGCCCTTGTACCCCTGAATATATTGACCTTGAAAAGATAAAACTAGTCGGTTTGAGTTCATATAGCATCCAGTTAAAAAAAGCAGAAGATGGGCAGCTATTAATAGCTATCACTATGCTGGGTATTGATAATTGGCTGATAATGAATAACCTACCATTTGTAACGCCAAAAATATAAAACGTGTGCCAACCTGCTCACTGCACGTAACGAATGTACTTAAGATAGCATCTGATTATTGCTGGCCAAGTAGAGTATCACTGGTTATTTCGGGGGTTGTCTTGCCCCTTTACTCGAATGAGGAAAGGGGTAATAGTCAGAAAATTAAGCGACCATAAAAGAAAACAATAGTGCGGCTGGCGACAAAATACATAGTGTATTTAAAAAGCTTAAGATGTAGGTCTTGCCTCAGCACTGTTATTAGTAGGTGAACGTATTTTGTCTAATACATCAGGGTCTTGATGGTCAACTGTTTACATACCTCAGATATTACGTGGGAATACTGTCGGCTTTACCTTACATTTTTTAGCATGACTTTTAGTAGAACGTTTCAGACCATCTTTATATTTAGCGACTTGAACGGTGACATTAATATGGTTGCTTGAAACCTGCATATTCCCAGAGGTTTTATATGATGGGTCATTGGGGATCGTTAATGTGCTGAGCAGCTCGTTTTTACAGTTAACGGCTTGTTTGTTTATATCCGCTTTTCGATAAGCAATCTTCTTGGCTTTCTGCGCTTGTTCTTCTCTGTATTGCTTGTCTGTTTGTGCTTTGTTATCGGCTGATTTACTCGTTTCAAGGGTTTTCCTTTTGGCTGTATCCTGCTTTATTTTCTGTTCTTGTTGGAGCTTCAGCGCACGTTTTTTTTCTTGGTTTAGTTTTAATTCGCGGTCGGAGGCTTTCTTTGCGTCGCTGCGAAGATCGCATTTAAGTGGGGGGTGAGCCAGCCATTTTCCGTGAGTATTGGTGATGGTTATGAATAGGTAACCGTCACGCTGCTTGTGCATACCTTTAATAGCTATATCGCCATTGGCTGTGAGTTTACTCACTTGCTGGGGAAAGGTTTTGTCTTTTTTGTAGCATACTTTAACTTGGGCTTTTTGGGATGGAGTGAATCCTTTTGCATACAGGAGTTCGCCAGCTTGGACTTGTGTCGATAGGGTTAGTAAGAAGGAAATTATGACAAGCATAAAGTTGGTTTTAGCGTTGTGTTTCATTTTTTAAAGTCTCTGTCAGGCACGATGAAGTAGTGAGGTGTGCCTCGTTATAATCAAGGCTTATTATGACAGGCATGGACTTGATGATATATGGGGGATTTTCTTACAAGCCAAATGAGCCATGTGTTATGTCATACGTTGCGAGTTATTTTATGATTACTGACGGGGATATCGATATTAATCAGTTATACCATCGCTTATCGATAAGTATATTTCGGGGGCTGCCCCCCCCTTTCACGCGGTTGACGTACCCTCTGCCCCGTGCGGGGAAAGGGCTGTTAATCAAAGGACTAACCTATATCAAAAGAAAAGTAATGGCGGCAGAAATAATAACTAATCGTGCTCTTCAACACATAATCATATCAATTGCCCACAGCAAGCCTTATACCTTTTTCCCGAATCGCATTCACACAATGAGTTTCTATAAGGTCGAGACAAGTTTTGCTGTTTTAATTTCTCATTGTCCTCACTTAATTGCTCTATTTCTTGTTTCATTAACATCTGTTCAATTGAGCTATTAATCATATACTCAACCTGATTTTCTGATGGAAAATTATCCGAAGCATTTAGGCTACTTACGTACATCAAAAAAGTGACAATAAGAGTCAAAAAAACACAAAGATCAGAAAAGTTTTTAGGCAAAAACATACACATTAAGGATAATTCAGGTGCTTCCTTATCAATTCGTTCTTTAACCTCTTCACTAGAAAGGTGTTGTTCTTTTGCCGTATTCAACACTTGTACATATCGCATCAACTGCTCGACGGTCCTAGCCGGAGCGTTAAGGATTTCTATTGCACCTTCAAGTACATTGAATACACCATCAGGAACACTCCCCATTCCACCACATTTTGGACATGGACCAGAACGATTTCCAGTCATTGTCAATTCCAGACAATTGTCAACAAAAATACCCGATGAAAACGGTGTCGCACATGTATCACAAAATGCAGGTATCATTGGCATATTTACTAACTCCCATCTATGTAATGTTTTGATCTTATGCATATCTAAACGCAGAAACAACCAAGCCCAATATATTAAGGTAATTCTAATAGAATCAATTAAATACCAATAATAAGGTATAACTAACGGGTAGTACATACATTCAGTTAATATCATCTGAAAATAATGGCGATAAAATGGCTGCTGTATTTCGATATCATAAGCATGTGATTAGATAAGAAAGGTCTAAGCAGTGTTCTAAACATGCCTACACGACTAGTTTAAATCCAGCTTAAACTCCCCCCTGACCCTAATGACTATTTTATTCAACAAAAAAAACCAACAATCCTGAGCCATTAAATCCTCAATCCTGTTGGTTTTGTTGTGTTCTTAAAATAAATTAAGAAACGCTTATTTAGCGGTTAAATAACCCAATATTACTTGGTGGTGGTCTTTAGTCTTAAACTTGCTGTATTCGCCCATTACTTATTTTCACCAAGTCAGTTATCAGCAATTTCATTTTCAATTTGAGTTGATTCATTGTAATAAGCTTTATGAGGGGAATTATCTATTCTAGATAATGTCCTACAAACAGAATCGAATTTAGTAAATCCAATATCCACTCATTATGACTAGAGAAATTTCATGTTTAAAAAATCCATCGTTATTTATTTATCTGCACTTCTCTTTAGCTTTATCGTTGCGGCCAAGTCAGAGCCGGAAGTAAGTAAAAACGTACCATTAAAAATAGAGGCGCTTTCATCTAAGGTATATTTGGTTACATCGTATAAAACCATATTAAATGTGTATGAAAGTGATACGCCCAAAATCATTGATGCCAATGCGCTACTTTATATCCGAGGGAAAGATGCATATTTAATTGATACCCCATGGAATGTTGCTGACATGCCTCAATTGATGGATTGGATAGAGGACAAAGGATTAACATTAAAAGATACCGTGGTAACGCATTCTCATGAAGATCGCAGTGCTGGACTAGGCTACTTGTCAGAACATGGCTTTAGTACATACGCATCAGCATTAACGAATAGCTTACTAAAGGCCGAGCATAAGCCAGTCGCTACCAATACCTTTGAAGGTGATACATTTGATCTGGTAAAAGGGGAAATTGAAATCTATTATTCAGGTCCCGGGCACGCGATAGATAATTTAGTGGTATGGCTGCCAAAGGAAAAAATATTATTTGGCGGTTGTATGCTTAGAGCAAACGAAGCTGAAGGGTTAGGTTGGATAGGTGATGCAAATCTAGAGCAATGGCATCAATCTGTACTTAATGTTAAAAATAAATACGCGGACATTAAATTGGTAATACCTGGGCATGGCAAGATTGGACATGATCAATCGATGATTACCCATACGCTTAATTTAACACAGAGTAATAACTGAAAAAAATAGCACCAAAATGGCGCGCTATTTACTGGTGTACGGTAGGTGATTGGATAAGAATGTATTAAAAAAGCCAACAATCCTGAGTCATTAAATACTCAATCCTGCTGGCTTTGTGTTGTTCTTACAATAAATCCGGCACGCTTATTTAGCAGCTAAATAATCCAATACTACTTGGTGGTGGTCTTTAGTCTTAAACTTGCTGTATTCGCCTTCTAGTGGCACAGCTTTTAGCGATGCAGAAGTGAATACGTGTTCAACCATGCCTTGCTCGTCGATTAAGAAAGACAGGCGGTGGATGCCGTCGTACTCTTTGCCCATGAATTTTTTAAGGCCCCAGATACCGAAAGCATCTGCTACCGCGTGATCAGGGTCTGAAAGTAGGCTAAAATTTAATTCATCACGGTCACTGAATTTAGTCAGGCGAACCACTTCATCTGGGCTGATGCCAACGACTTCTACATTTAGCTCAGCTAGTGCTGTGATATGATCACGTAAATTTTGTGCTTGAGTCGTGCAACCCGGTGTCATTGCTTTTGGATAGAAATAAGCTAATACTTTTTTGCCTGCGAATGAATCAAGTGAAACGCTTTCATTATGTTGATTGAGCAGAGTAAACGATGGTGCTTTATCACCAGACTTTAAAGTTTGCATGGAGTTAGTCCTAACAGTTAATAAATGATGAATAAATCATATGTGACTATTGTGCGGGAGTTTTTGTCTATCGACAAGGGACTATTGGTAATCGATATAACGTAGCATAACGAATGCGTAAAATAGTGATAACGAGTATTTAAAGAGTACTTAAATAGTACTTAAGTAGTTTTTAAGGAGATGACAGTGCAAACATTAACGCAATTATGGTTTTTGCTTAATCGCTTAAACAGATTTAGTTTTAAAGTGAATAGCGATAATGAATCCGTGACAGGTTGGCAAGGTGAAGGGCAGGGCTTAATTAAACGCCGTGGCAGCGTCACTGGTGAGTCTGTCGAGCCGGAGTTAGGGTCGATAGTCGAAACAATTGAACGTGGAGATTATCAGGTATCAGCAGATCGTAAAGTACCTATGCATAATCAATATTTGTGGCAGTTCCAAGGTGATCATATTCGCCTAACCCATTTACGCTTTGGCTGGGATAAGCCGGTATTCTTGTTTGATATTATCGAAAATAAGCAAGGGCAGTTAGTCACCCGTCAGTCGCATCAATGTGCAGCGGACAATTACGATGCTTCGTTTGTGTTACATGCTGATAGTCTGGAAATGCAATGGCGTATTCAAGGGCCGAAAAAACACGAAGTATTAGATTATATTTATTCGCTATAGCAGTTACGGTTAATGGTGTTGATTAACCGTAACGATCTACTGCTAGATGGTTTATCAGATAGCTGAATTAAGCAGTGAGTAGCTTGTTATCAACCATAAATTGATATTCAGCATGCAAAATTGTACACAGACCGGAAAGTTCTGATTCTAAAATAGCTAAATCACAGTCAGAGGTGGTGTTTAAGGTGAAGTGTGCTTTGAGTATATCTGAGCTGTCTGTCTCGGCTATTATTTCTGAGCGTAGACCGGCTAAATTAAGATTGTTGTTGGTAAAGAATAACGTGAACTTCTCAATAATACCGGTGGCATCTGGAATGGTGATGTCGACTTCAATGGTATGATCATAACTGATTGGTTCGTGACGTTCGGTGCGCTTCATCATGGTGATTAAATCAAGTTCTTGACTCTTCAATGGCAAGCTAGATTCCAGTTGGATCATCGCATTCCATTCGCCAGACAACAGCATGATCAAGGTAAACTCATTACCAAAAATAGCCAGTTTACTATCAACGATATTACAACCGCAGTTACTGACGTGACCAATGAGCTTGTGAACGATACCTGGACTGTTGCTGCCAAGGGCGGTGATAACTAAATTCTGCGTCATTTTGTTCCAAGTAAATTAAAGTAAACAATAGAGCATCATATACCCAAGCAACTTCAAGATGCAACAATCCGCAAGCTTATCAACCAGCATATTGATGTTGGCAGGCATATAGCCAGAATATGCTTGCGACAACAGACTCCTACTATTACTATGCCACGTGTTTTATCGTTAGTTATAACAAGGCCCATATGTTAACAGGTAATATCGTCGCACTTATCACTCCTATGCTCGACAACGGAGACGTCGATCTTTGCTCTTTACAAGGTTTAGTTGAATATCATATCCAGAGCAATACCACTGCATTAGCGGTATTAGGCACCACTGGTGAATCTTGTACTTTTGCTCAAGATGAGCATATTGACGTCATCAAAAAAGTACTGGAAATGGCGCAAGGTCGTATCGCGATTATTGCCGGTACAGGGTCAAATAGCACCCGTAATGCCATTAAACTCAGTCAAGAATTACACCAGTTGGGTGTGACTGCCGGACTTTGTGTCACGCCTTATTACAATAAACCAACCCAAGAAGGCTTATATCAGCATTATAAAGCCATTACAGAAGCCTGTGATTTACCTCAGATTTTGTATAATGTACCGAGTCGTACAGGTTGTGACATTAGCGATGAGATCGTGGTTAGATTAGCGGAACTTAATGCTATCATAGGTATCAAAGACGCTACCGGTGATTTAACGCGTTTAACTCAGCTTAAACCCTTCCTACCGGATGATTTTTTACTATATAGTGGTGATGATGCAACGGGTTGTGAGTTTATGTTGCAAGGTGGTAATGGGGTTATTTCTGTTACCAGTAATGTCGCTGCCGATGCCATGAGCCGTATGTGTACCTTTGCATTAGCAGGACAACGCCAAGAAGCGACTGAAATTAATAACAAATTAATGCGTTTACACCAAGATTTATTTGTCGAAGCAAACCCAATCCCGGTAAAATGGGCATGCAAACAGTTATCTTTGACTGCAACGGCTAATTTACGGTTACCATTAATTGAATTAGATCAGCAATATCATGCTCAAGTGAGTGCGGCACTCGCGCTTGCAGTGGATGCATAAATTTTTGAATTAGGGAATATTAATACTATGACTATGTCATCAACAGGTCACAGCTTGACTCACGCGAAGCGTTATAGCGTATTAGCGTGTGCTATTTTAGTTAGTGCTTGTTCAGGAACAGATACAAGACGTCAGGCCAATCAAGACTTTGAATATTTAAAGCAAACAATCGAACCAGAATTGGTGATTGCAGAAGGGCTTGATACACCGTTATACACAAAGCGTTATGACGTACCTGAATTAGTCGAAGGGACTGAAGGTTATCCTGTCGGTGCTGCTGTTGATGTGCGTTCACCAGTACAAATTTTAGCGTTATCACCATTAGTACGTGTGGAAGAAGGTAGCGAAAACGTGACTATTTGGTTTAACAGCCGTAGTGTACAAGATGATGTTACTTCACAGGTATGGTCGTTGTTAGCTAACTTTTTAGCCGATAAGAAAGTGGCGATAGCTAAGCTTGATGACGCGAGTCATACGTTAGAAACGGATTGGTTAATTAACGAAGAAACGTTTGATGAGTTTAAAGAAGAATCGGAATACGAACTTAAGCAACGTTATAAATTCACCTTATTAACGGCAGCCAGTAAACGTACTGTCGGCCTGCAAGTGGACTTGATTGAACACGAAGAGCGTTTAGAAGGCACTAAGGTTGATAATGAGTTAAGTAAAGGCGATCGCCGTCGTTTTGCAGTGAAAATGTTAAACTTATTGAGCATTTACTATGAAGTAGATCGTATCGAAGGTAATAACAAAGAAACAGCAGAACAAAAAGCGTCGAAGCTGAAGATTGATTTTGTTGATCAGCAAAATCCAGTAATTACCTTAAATATCCCGTTTGATGATGCTTGGAAGTTAATGCCAATGGTATTAGGCAAAGTGGGTATGAGAGTTGAAGACGAAGATAAATTGGCTGCGACTATGTTAGTTAGTTTTGACGAGCAACCAGATTATTTCTGGGCTGATAATAAAGTAACGCCAGTGACATTAGAAGAAGATGATTACCGTATTCAGGTTGGTGAAATCAAAGGCCATACTTCAATCGCGTTCTTTACTGAGAAGAAACAGCCATTGTCAGCAGAAGTAATGAGTCAGTTATTCATTAGTTTGAAAGACGCCGCTGCTGCATTACGTGCAGAGAAAGCGGAAGCTGAAAACGAAAAGTAATGTGATACACCTAATGTGATACACCTAAGGTGTTAATCATGTAATAAAAAGGCCTATGTAGTGATACATAGGCCTTTTTGTTTTTATTTTTATCTTTTTGTTACTATTTTTTTATAGATAGAGGTTATAGCACTCGATTGATTAAATATTATTTCTCTTGGTCTTTTTTAACATCTTCATCATCTGGCATTGGATTCTTGCCGTATTCATTCTGGTATTCATTGTGATATTCTTGCTGATCATCGTCATCATGATCTGGTAGTGGTTTCGCGTGTTCACCGGCATCCAGATGGAAGGCTTTATTGTATTGATGCTCAATCTCTTTGGGTATCTTCATTTTCATGTTTGCCGTGTACTTTAACGTCATGATCGACCCTAGAATAAAGCCTAAGGCAACCAGAATAATAAGCCAAACCATAAATCCTCCTGTTGATAGTTAATCGTTGATATTATTGTTCATCGGTAATCGGTTGTTGTTATTTAATCACGGTTCGTCGTCATCAAATATTAATTAGGTGCTGCTACGTTACAGATATACTGGCTATAAATTTGCTCTATATTGGCTAAAATAGCCGCTTTACCTTGAATGTCGGCATCACGGATAGTGTCGGTAATTAATGCCAAGGTGAACGCTTGTTGTGCTGGCTCAGCGATTGGCTGGTAACTTAAGTGCCAAGGCTCGCGTGATACGCCACCAAGGTCTTGTCGATAAGGACGATAGAAACCACAGTCGGCAATATTGTTATCTAACCAGGTTGATAGCGCTGCTAAATAACCCCCTTCATCATACTCTTGTGGGATCAGCTGTAACTGATAATCTTTCGGTAGCGCGCTGTAGTCACAGACATCAATTTCGCAACCCCAATGATGGCGACTGGCACCAGGCAGCATCGACCAACGTAATATCGCGAATACCTTTTGTTCTTCACTAAGTATAGCGGAGTCTAGCGGTTGGCTGTCATGATCTAAAATAGGCCTGATGCCGTTAAACTTATTATTCCAAATACGCAGTTGTTGCTCAAACGAGCGAAAACATGAAACAGCATCCAGATTAAACCCTGCTTGCTTTGCTCGTGCTTGTAGCTGTTGAAATGCGGGCAATGTTTGCTGGTGGATAAGATGCAGCGGTTTATGCGCCGACTGTTTATTATCATCTCGAGCAGGTAAGGCTATTACATGGCTTTGTGTTTGGCCTGTTAACGTGTCTGTTGTAAGTAATGTGTTAGCTGGCATCAGGTGATACCGTGCGGTCGCAGTGGCCAAGGTCACGTGCTGGGGCGATGATGTCACGGACGCGTTGTTTTAATACTTTGGCTTCAGGAAAACCGCCGTCTTGTTTACGTTCCCAAATCAGTTGTTGGTTACAATGGATCTCAAAGCGACCACCTGTGTCTGGGTGCAGACTGATTTTACTGATATCTTCAGCGAAGGTATGTAGGAGTTCTTGCATTAGCCAGGTCGAGCGCAACATCCAGTTACACTGCCTGCAATAGTAAATATCAATTTCAGCTTTTATCTCTGACACGTCAAGGTCCTCTTTTTATAACTTATTCTAACGTAAGATTACTCATCCTAGCGTTATTATTGACTTGGGTATATGATTTTGTCGCTTATTTAGGGTACACTTCGGCCTCATTTTCAGCATCGGTTTTTTAAATGTATAGCATTCTATTTCAAAATAATGATTTCTTGGTTATCAACAAGGCAGCGGGTATTGGTTTTCATGATGAAGACGGCGTTGATGGTATTTGTTCTATTGTCAGAAAGGATATTGGCAGATTAGTTTTTCCAGTACACCGTTTAGACAAAGTAACATCGGGATTGTTGTTGTTAGCTAAATCATCGGAAGCGGCTGCTAAATTAGCGAAGTTATTTGAATTGCACGAGATCCAAAAATATTACTTGGGTGTTATCGATAGCAAGCCAAAGAAAAAACAAGGTTTAGTAAAAGGCGATATGGAACGTTCACGTCGCAGCATGTGGCGTTTAACTAAAACGCTAACTAACCCAGCTGTTACGCAGTTTTTCACTCAGAGCATCGGTGATGGCAAGCGTTTAGTGGTATTAAAACCATTAACAGGTAAGACACACCAGTTACGCGTAGCGTTAAACAGCCTAGGTAGCCCTATCTGTGGTGATCCGCTATATCAAAGTGCTGATGCTTGGAAATACGATCGTGCTTACTTACACGCGTATTGCTTACAGTTTACGTTAGATGGCGAAGACTTTAGCTTTGTGGCTGATGAATTAAACGGTAAAGAGTTTGAGACTGCTGCATGTAAAGAAGCATTAGTTGCTTATGCACAGCCTGAGACTTTGGCTTGGCCAAAAGTATAATTGCTATAGCCAAGCTACAGTACACTTGTTTGATTAACTATTAGCTTGATTAAACAGTAGTTTGATGAATTATTAGCTTGGTTAAATAATGCATAAAAAAATGGCCAACGTAGCGATACGTTGGCCATTTTTGTTAACGACGGTACTATTTATTCAAATAAGAAAAAAATTAGTCTGATTCAAATAAGAACAAAATTAGTCTTATTCGAATTAGAATAAGTCAGCAATCATCGTTTCTAGTTTGTTTTGATCGATAGCGAAGTTACGGATACCTTCAGCTAGTTTTTCAACAGCCATTGGATCTTGGCTGTGATCCCAACGGAATGTAGCTTCAGTTAGTTTCGCTTTTGGTGCAACTGCCACTGCTTCTGAGAATAACGCTTGTACAACAGGCTCTGAAGAGTTTTGTAGTTCTTCTAATAGCTGTGGTGCAATTGTTAGGCGGTCACAACCAGCAAGTGCTAGGATTTCACCTGTGTTACGGAAGCTTGCGCCCATAACAACTGTGTTATAACCCGATGCTTTGTAGTAGTTGTAGATCGTGCTTACCGAGATAACGCCTGGATCGTTAGCGCCTTCATATGTTTCGCCCGTTTTCGCTTTGTGCCAATCCATGATGCGGCCAACGAAAGGTGAGATTAGGAATACGCCTGCTTCTGCACATGCTTGCGCTTGAGCGAAAGAGAATAGTAACGTTAGGTTACAGTTGATGCCCATCGCTTCAAGCTGTTCTGCAGCGCGGATACCTTCCCAAGTAGAAGCCAGTTTGATCAGAATGTTTTCTTTCTCAATACCCACTTCTTTATATAGTTCGATTAGTAGTAACGCTTGTTTAACACTTGCTTCAGTGTTGTAAGAAAGACGAGCGTCAACTTCTGTAGAGATGCGACCAGGAATAGTCGTTAAGATCTCTTTACCAATTAATACAGCTAGCTTGTCACATGCAAGTGCAACTTGTGTTTCTGGCGTTGCATTTTCTTTAGCATAGGCAATTGCTTGTGCTACTAGTGGTTGGTAAGTCGGTAATGCAGCTGCCTTTAGGATAAGTGATGGATTCGTCGTCGCATCTTGAGGCTGGTATAATTTAATTGCATCCACATCGCCTGTATCTGCAACAATAGTGGTTAATTTACTTAGCTGTTCTAACTGATTACTCATTATTTTATGTCCACAATTATAGTATTGTTCGGGGTAAGGGCTACCGTCACTATCATAAATATTGAGTATAATGTCAATACCATAAAACCAGACTTTTTGGGAATCTTAGTATTAGCGAAATAACGGTAATTGCTGAGGAGTATCTTATCATAGCTTTCACTTGAAAGTATGTAGGCTTTCATCACGTTTTTGGGACAAACTTTGTTGATAAAATAGTGCTTGCAATCACATTCTGCTGCGGTATGTTGTTTATATAAAATAAATAGGATATATGAGCAACGCAATGGAAAAAGATACCTTAAATAATGTACATATTTGTTCTGAACAAGTATTGATGACCCCAGCCGAATTAAAATCAAAACTACCTATTTCAGATCATGCACTTGGCTATATACACTCTGCACGTGAAACGATTGCTAATATTATCGCTGGTCGTGATAAGCGTTTGTTAGTGGTGTGTGGTCCTTGCTCAATTCATGATGAAAAAGCGGCGTTAGAATATGCCCACAAATTAAAAGCCCTGCATGACGAGTTAAGCGACCAGCTATATATTGTTATGCGTGTGTATTTTGAAAAACCACGTACGACAGTTGGCTGGAAAGGCGCAATTAATGACCCGCATATGGATGGTTCATTTGATGTTGAAACGGGTTTAATCAATGCACGTAAATTATTAATTACTCTTGCTGAGATGGAAATCCCAACAGCAACGGAAGCACTTGATCCAATTAGCCCACAATATCTTGCCGAGTTATTTGCTTGGTCGGCGATTGGCGCGCGTACCACTGAATCACAAACGCACCGTGAAATGGCCTCAGGTCTTTCTATGCCTGTTGGCTTTAAAAACGGTACAGATGGCAGCTTATCAACCGCAATCAATGCGATGAAATCTGCGTCGCATTCACATCGCTTCATGGGTATTAACCAAGAAGGTCAGGTGGCATTACTGCAAACCCAAGGTAATCCAGACGGTCACGTTATTTTACGTGGTGGTAAGCAACCTAACTACGATTCAGTGGCAGTGGCATTAGCAGAGCAAGACATGATTAAAGCGGGCTTACGTCCAAGCTTGATGGTTGATTGTAGCCACGCTAACTCTAATAAAAACCATGAACTACAGCCGCTTGTTGCTAAAAATGTGATCCATCAGCTCCAAGAAGGTAATACTTCTATTATCGGCGTGATGATTGAAAGTCATCTTAATGGTGGTAATCAATCGTCAGAACAACCGATTGCGGATATGGCCTATGGCGTATCAGTGACTGATGCGTGTATTGATTGGGCGACGACGGATAAATTATTACGTGAAACCGCGATTGAATTAAGCAACTGTTTAACTAAAAGAGCATAGGCCTTAGGTTGTAAAATATAGGTCTTAGGTTGTAATACACAGTGCTTAGGTCGATAGATGAAGTACGTTATAAGGTGAATGGTCAGTGAAACTGGATCCGTTAGGTAAATTAAGAGATAAAATCGACGATGTTGACCAGCAACTGGTTGACTTACTCGCACAACGCATCGCATTAGTGGCAGAAGTCGGGGACATAAAAAGTGAGCATGGCTTACCTATTTATGTACCTGAACGTGAAACCGCTATGTTGGAAAAAAGACGTGAGGAAGCCGAAAGCAAAGGTGTACCTGGCGACTTGATTGAAGATGTATTACGCCGTGTAATGCGCGAGTCGTATGCCTCTGAAAAAGATTCTGGTTTCAAAACCGTGAAACCTGAGCTTGGTCGTGTCGTGGTGATCGGTGGCGGAGGTAAACTGGGTATGCTATTTGTGCGCATGTTCCGTCTGTCTGGTTATCAGGTTGATATTCTCGAGCAGGGCGATTGGGATAAGGCTGATGCGTTATTTGCCAATGCTGGGCTGGTGGTTGTCTCTGTACCTATTAATCTAACCGAAACCATTATTGCTAAGTTAGGCAATTTACCAAAAGATTGTGTATTGGCCGACATTACCAGTATTAAGAATAAACCGCTGCAAGCTATGCTCAATACTCACCAAGGACCTGTGGTCGGGTTACACCCGATGTTTGGTCCTGATGTCGGTAATTTGGCCAAGCAAGTGATTGTTTGTTGTGATGGTCGTGGCAAAGACCAGTACCAATGGTTGCTAGCGCAAATGCAGATCTGGGGCGCGCGTATTTATGACGTTGACGCCAAGCAACATGATGAAGCGATGACGCTGATCCAAGCATTACGTCACTTTACGACGTTTGTTTATGGTGCGCATTTAGCCGAAGAGAATCCAGATATCCAGCAATTACTGGATCTGAGTTCACCGATTTATCGCTTAGAATTAGCTATGGTCGGGCGTCTGTTTGCACAGGACCCAACCTTGTATGCGGATATTATTTTAGCGTCGGATAATAACATTGCCATGATCCGTCGTTATGCCGAACGCTTTATGCAAGCCGCTGACATGTTAGAGCGTAAGGATAAAGATGGCTTTATTCGTTCGTTTGAAACGGTATCGGATTGGTTTGGTGATTATTCAACTCAGTTCTTACAAGAAAGCCGTAACTTGTTGCTACAAGCCAATGATAATCGACAATTCTTCGGTGTTGAAAATTAAAAGTTTTGGTGTTGAAAGTTAAGAGTTGCTGTTGAGGGTTAAAAGCTTTGTTGTTAAAAGTTGCTGTTGAGAATTAAGCATTCGCTAACCGCCAATGAAGGTGGATTGTAGACAAATAAAAAGAGCATCTAAATGATGCTCTTTTTTTATGCGTCTGTTTTAATCTGCTATTTACTAATAGCTAGTTAACGGTCAATTATAACCGTTAACTAGTCCTAATAAATTACAGTAAATCTTCAGGTACATCCGTTGCCGCAACATCTTCACTAGGGTAACAACCTAATACTTTAAGCTGGTTGGTAATACGCGTTAGTTGTTTAATCACCGTCTGCATGTTTGCTGATTGTAAATTAGCCGCGACATCAATATAGAACATCTCTTCCCAAGGGTTACCTTGAATAGGGCGTGATTCTAATTTTGTCATATTAACGCCTTGCTCGCGCAATACTAATAACGCTTCAACCAAACAACCTGCTTGTTGACCTGTCGACATAGTAAACGTCGTTTTAGCTGGAATTTGCACCGCAACATCAACCGGCTTACGTGCCACCACAATAAAGCGGCTGTAGTTTTCAGTTTGATTTGCTAGACCGGTATGAATTGGTTTCAAACCATACAGTTCGCCACCCGTAATACTGCCAATAGCGGCGACTTTATCGCTGTCTAATTCTTTTACTTTCGCCATTGCTGCTGATGAGCTGTCGACAAATTCAATTTTAATATGTGGATGGGCACTTAAAAACAATGAACATTGGGCAAACGGTTGCGGATGCGCGTAGATAGTTTCAATTTTTGATAAGTCAGTATCACAAGTGGTGATTAAACTGTGCTCAATTGGTTGAGTTAATTCACCGACAATCGACAAACTGGTGTGTTGTAATAAGTCGTAAACATCATTGATACTGCCAGAAGAGGTATTTTCAATTGGCAGCATACCGTAATCAGCTTGGCCTTTTTCGACCGCTGTGATGATTTGTTGGAATGTTGGGAAGCCTAATTCGACTAAGCTGTCGTCTTGACGGGCAAAGTATTTCTTACAAGCCAGGTTAGAGTAAGAACCTTTATCGCCTAAGAACGCCACTCGCGCAACGGATACTGCTGCGTTGGGGTTTTTAATTTGTTGCAAAAAGGCTTGTTGTAGCAACACTGAGTCTTCCAGCACTGTGTGGTAAATGTTCATTATGTAGTTGCTATCAAGGCCAAGTTCACGACCTTGATTAATTAGACGCACTAGTAATTGTTGTTCACGGTCTTGATCGCGTACCGGTTTACTTGTCGATTGCTTACTCTTTGCCACTTCGATGGCTAATTCTCGGCGTTCGGCTAGTAACTGTAACAAGTTGTTATCAAGTGTGGTGATGCGAGTTCTAATATCGTTCAGGTCTGCCATGAAATAAGATCCTTGTGCGTACTCTATAAGGTTATTCGATATATATGCTTAATAGTGCGCATTTATTTTTAATTGATAGTTTATTTTTAATTGATGGTTTAATTTATTTATCTAGCGAGGCAAAGTCAAGGTATCTGGGGCAAACTGCGGAAATAAAAAAAGCGCAGTCCTATGCTGCGCTTATTTGTTGTTCCTCTAATTAATAGAGAATCAGGATTCTTAGTACTCTTGATTAGTACTCTTGGAGTTCTAACTCGTCGTCAGAAATCTTTTCAGCAGGTAGTTCTTCACCGCTGATTACACCTGCGCGACACTGCTCTTTACCGCTTTTATGCGCTGAGTGTTTTTCGCTATATTTATTTAATTGACGCTCTAGCTTTTGGCCTAAAATCGTAATTGCAGCGTAAAGATCTTCTCCTTCAGAAACTGCGAGTAGTTGGCCTTGAGGAAGATGAATGCTAGCCTCAATCTTTTTAACATTATTCTTGTCTTTACTGATCGTTACGTGCGGATTAATCATTGGAATATTGAAGCGTTCTAGCTTCGCATATTTCATCGCAAGTTTTTCTTGCATAGGAGCCGTAACTTTGATTTCTTTACTGGTTATTTCAAATGTCATAGACATCTCCTTGGGTGATTGCATTATTTGGTACAACTTCAGAATACGACTTTTAGGTTAAAATAACGTGATGTATATCACGTTTTATAATATAGTTTTTTTAATGCATAAAAAGTGTGATCAGCTAATCATTTATAGGTGTTTATCTTAAATGCGTTGTTTTATACCTTCTGCTTAGGCATTATGCATAGACCTTCGTAGATAAAATCAAATGATTACTGAATCTTATAATATGCCTGATAAATGTAATATCACTTCCTCACATGATGAATTTGTTGCCAAGTCTGCACGGCTTAACCATGTGTTATTACAATTAACGGTCATCGATTGGTGTGGCAGTGATGAATTTGTTGCTTTTGTCGATGCTATCGTCAATGCCACGAAACGGTCATTAAACCTTGTTGATGTAAATATCCAGTTGTTTAGCGATACATTTGGCGACCTTATGTCGCTATTGCCAAAATATCTTACCAACGTTAATCCTAATCACGCCTTTAATGTGACCGAGTTATCCCAGCTCCACTCACGCAGTGAAGTCGTTCAGGTTATTGAAAAAGATGATTTTTTAAAAACGATTAATTTAGCCATACCGTTATTTAATCAGAATAAATGTGTCGGTGTGATGAATTTTAATGGTGTCATCGAGAGTGATGTCCCCTCCAGCATCACCTTGTCTTTTTGTGCTGCTATCGGGGCGCTAATCCAACGTAATTTCCGCTTGATGGATAACGAATTATGCTATGGTTTATCTATGCTCACCGCGAGTCAATCGCAAGACGAGTTCCATCGTTTAGCGTTTTTTGATTCGTTAACCGGTCTTGCTAATCGCCGTTTATTAACACAAACCATTGAAGCACAATATCAGTTAGCCAAAAATAATCAGGTGGTCGGCGCGTTATTATTTATTGACCTGGATTTTTTTAAAGCCATTAATGATTCTTTGGGACATGCTGTAGGTGATGGCATATTGGTTGAGGTTGCTGAACGCTTAAAAGAAATACCACGCGCAGAAGATTTTATTGCCCGCCTTGGTGGTGATGAATTTGTGATTTTATTGCCAGATTTATCGGAAAATCCGATGCATGCTGAGCAACATGCTAATTTACTGGCAGAGCAATTAATAGCGCGTATTTCTCAGCCTTATTTATACAAGGGCCAAGCCTTGTATATTGGCGCCAGTATTGGTGTCACCTTGTTTCCAAGTAAAGATCAGCAAGCCGATGATTTATTACAACAAGCCGATACCGCCATGTATCAGGCTAAATCCAATGGCCGTAAAAAAGTGTCGTTCTTTGATGTCACCATGCAGCGTAAAGCAGATAAACGCCTGCATATTTACAATTGCCTGAAAAGTGCGATTGCTAAAAATGAACTATTTTTACATTACCAACCTCAGCATATCGTGCAAAGCGGTGAAATTATTGGTGTTGAAGCCTTGGTGCGTTGGCACTTAGAGGGTAAACAATTGATTTCACCTGCCGAGTTTATTCCCATTGCCGAAGAGACCGACCTGATTATTGATATTGGTATTTGGGTGTTGCAAGCCGCGTGTCGTCAATTTGTAGAATGGCAATCGCAAGGTGTTGATGTACCGCAATTATCGGTCAATGTCAGTACCCGCCAGTTTCATGATCAAAATTTTGTTGATTCGATACTCATGGTATTAGATGAAACGGGTATGGATCCGATGCAATTAAACTTAGAAATCACTGAATCTGTGGTGATTGAGCATGCTGAGGACGCTATTCGTAAAATGACCGATTTGAAGAATGTCGGTGTCAGTTTTGCTATTGATGATTTTGGCGCTGGTTACTCATCGTTAAGTTACTTAAAACGCTTACCGGCAAATGAATTGAAAATTGATCGTTCGTTTATTCAAAACATTCCGCATAATGTCTCTGATATGGCGATTGTTGAAGCGGTTCTGGCTATGGCTAAACACATGGGCTTTAATGTCACCGCTGAAGGTGTTGAAAGCCGTCAGCAACTCGAATTTTTACAAGGTCAACAATGTAGTTTCTATCAAGGTTTTTATGCTAGCAAGCCTTTGTCAGCAGAAAACTTGGCACTTTACATCAAACGTCTACAAGGATAGTTAGGCGTTGGTTATAACCCTAAGGTTATAAATTTAGAAACTTTCTGAACATTTTTTTCACTTTAGTATCTATATCATTGTAAATAAGAGTTAAATAAGAGTTAAATGCTATTATTTTAGTAACTCATTAAATTACGTTCTTCATCGGCTAAAGGAACCTCGCCATGAATAAACTGCTTCGTGCTGCATTATTGTCTCTCAGTTCTCTGTTATTCACTTTACCTGTTTTTGCCACTTCGCATGCCAGTGAACCGCTACGCTATGCGATTGCGATGCATGGGCAACCAGCCTACGGCAAAGACTTTAGCCATTTCGATTATGTTAATTTAAACGCGCCTCGTGAGGGCTCATTACGGCGTGCTGCGATGGGCAGTTTTGATAATTTTAATGCTTATATTGTCAAAGGTGTTGCGGCTGATGGCACAGGTTATTTGTTTGATACCTTGATGCAGCAAAGTGGCGATGAAGCATTTACCTTATATGGCTTAGTCGCAGAATTCATTGAAGTACCGGACGATCGCAGTTGGGTACGTTTTCATTTGAATCCCAATGCGCGTTTTTCTGATGGCTCCGAGCTAACCGCCAGTGATGTTGAGTTTACTTTTAATGTATTGATCGAAAAAGGCGTCCCGCAGTTACGCGCGCAGTACAAAGAAGTCACCAAGGTCGAAGTCGAAAGTAAATCAGTGATTAAATTTAGTTTTAAAGATAACAAAAATAAAGAATTAGCCTTGATATTGGCACAGCTTCCGGTGTTTTCAGCAAAAGACTGGCAAGATAAAGATTTTGCTAAGGCAAGCTTAAATATCCCCCTGGGTTCAGGGCCATATACCATTAAGTCATTTGATGCTGGTCGTGGTATTGATTATCAGCGTAATGATGACTATTGGGCAAAAGGCTTACCGGTAAACCGTGGGCGTTATAATTTTCAACATATTATTTTTGATTATTACAAAGATGGCAGTATTGCCTTTGAAGCATTTAAAGCCGGTGAAATTGACTTCAGAGCAGAAAATATTTCCAAGCAATGGGCGACGGGTTATCAGGGCAAACAATTTACTGCCGGTAACATCATTAAAGAAGAGATCCAGCATCAGAACCCGCAAGGGATGCAGGCATTTTGGTTTAATTTACGTAAAGACAAATTTAAAGATCCCAAGGTACGTAAAGCATTGGGGTTAATGTTCGATTTTGAATGGACAAACAAGACGCTGTTTTACAGTGCATACAAGCGCTCTGACAGTTTCTTTAGTAATTCCGAACTGGCGGCGAACGGTATCCCTGCTGGCGATGAATTAGCCCTGCTGAGCCCTTTTAAAGCCCAACTTCCTCCTGAATTATTCACACAAGTTTATCGTTTAGATAAAACCCAAGGTAATGGTCGCGTGCGTAAGCAGCAACGCCAAGCAATTGAGTTATTTAAACAAGCAGGTTGGACATTAACAGCGGGTAAAATGCTGGATGCCAATGGCCAGCAACTCAGCATAGAATTTTTAGTTTATAGTCCATCGTTTGAACGTGTTATTCAGCCATTTCGTAAAAATTTACAACGTATCGGTATTGCTTCTGAAATTCGTATTGTTGATGTATCGCAATACATTAATCGCTTAAATAATTTTGATTTTGACATTTACACCCTCACGCAAGCGCAAAGCCTATCGCCGGGGAATGAGCAGTTGAGTATGTGGGGCAGTGAGTTTGCCAATGTACCAGGTACGCTTAACCGTATTGGTTTACAAGATCCCGTGGTTGATGCCTTGGTCACAGAAGTCATTAATGCGGAAGATAGAGACAAGCTGATCACGGCCACTAAAGCCTTAGACCGGGTGTTATTGTGGAAAAATTTAGTGATCCCACAATGGCATATAAGCAGTTATCGGGTGGCATATTGGCAACAAATACAACGTCCCGAAAAACTGCCTAAATACGGCTTAGCCATCGATAGTTGGTGGCAGAAAGACACCGCAAGCAAGAAAGGAAACTAGCTAAATGTGGAGTTATATACTGCGCCGTTGTTTGCTGATGATCCCCACATTGTTGGGTATTATCACCCTTAATTTTATTATTATTCAAGCGGCGCCGGGCGGCCCTGTTGAACAGTCGTTGGCTAAATTACAAGGCATTGAATCCTCGGCGACCAGTCGAGTTGATGGTAATAGTCAGGGCGAAGTGAATTTAAACAGCGGTGGTGGACAAGGTAGTGGTGGACAGTACCGAGGCGCACAGGGTGTTGATCCTGAATATATTAAAGAGTTAGAGCGTTTATATGGTTTTGATAAACCGCTGCATGAACGTTACTGGTTAATGTTAAAAAGCTATGTGCAGTTTGATTTTGGTGATAGCTTTTTCCGCGATAGCTCGGTAATTGATTTGGTGCTCGATAAGTTACCTGTGTCTATTTCATTAGGTTTGTGGACGACGATCTTGGTGTATCTGATTTCGATACCGCTGGGTATTAAAAAAGCCATTTCTCATGGTTCTGCGTTTGATGTTTGGAGTTCCAGTGCGGTGGTGATTGGTTTCGCTATTCCTAA
Organism: Moritella sp. Urea-trap-13; assembly: GCF_002836355.1. NCBI lineage: Bacteria > Pseudomonadati > Pseudomonadota > Gammaproteobacteria > Alteromonadales > Moritellaceae > Moritella > Moritella sp. Urea-trap-13. Next base: position 420,880 of record NZ_PJCA01000001.1, on the reverse strand, counting down.
TTTTTTATTCGCGTTATTACTGATTGTGGTATTTGCCGGTGGCAGTTATTTTGATTGGTTTCCACTACGTGGATTAACGTCGGCTAATTTCGATGAATTATCTACCTTCGAGCAAATTAAAGATTATTTTTGGCATTTAACCTTACCTATTATGGCCTCAGTGATCAGCAGTTTTGCCACGTTAACCTTGTTGACTAAAAATACCTTCTTAGATGAAATTAATAAGCAATATGTGACTACCGCCAGAGCCAAAGGCCTGACCGAAAACCAAGTGTTATACGGCCATGTATTTCGTAATGCGATGTTATTGGTGATTGCCGGATTACCGGCCGCACTAATCAGTATTTTCTTTACTGGTTCCTTGATGATTGAAATTATTTTCTCGCTCGATGGTTTAGGTTTATTAGGCTTTGAATCGGTGATTAACCGCGACTACCCTGTGGTGTTTGGCACCTTGTATGTTTTTACCTTAATGGGGCTGATTATTAAGCTAATCAGTGATGTCACTTATATGTTGATTGACCCACGGATTAATTTTGAGGCGCAATCATAATGGGCTGGATCACCACTTGGCAGCGAATCAAACAAAATCCGATGAACCTAAACCGTTGGCAAACCTTTAAACATAATAAACGTGGTTATTGGTCGTTATGGCTGTTTACGGGATTATTTTTATTTAGTTTATGCGCAGAGTTCGTTGCCAACGATAAGCCGTTGTTAGTACGTTACAACGACAGTTATTACTTGCCTATTCTATATGATTATAACGAGTTGGAGTTCGGCGGTGAGATGGACATTCTCGCGGATTATCGTGATGAGTATATTCAAGAGATTATCTTAGCGCAGGGGGATATGTGGTGGCCGCTGATCCCTTTTAGTTACGATACTTTTAATTATGATTTAACCGTCCCAGCGCCTTCTGCGCCAGACCGCCATAATTTATTAGGCACCGATGATCAAAGTCGCGATGTCCTAGCTCGGCTTATTTATGGCTTTCGTATATCGGTATTGTTCGCGCTAACCTTGACGATATTTAGTTCGATTATCGGTGTTGCGGTCGGCGCGACACAAGGCTATTTTGGTGGTCGTATTGACTTGTATGGTCAGCGCTTTATCGAAATATGGTCTGGCTTGCCGATGCTGTTTTTATTGATTATTTTAGCCAGTTTAGTGCAACCTAATTTTTGGTGGCTACTGGGTATTATGTTGCTATTTAGCTGGATGGCATTGGTTGATGTGGTACGGGCAGAATTTTTACGTGGCCGTCATCTAGAATATGTCATTGCCGCAAAAGCCTTGGGGCAATCGCACCGCGCGATTATGTTTAAGCATATTTTACCCAATGCCATGGTTGCGACGATGACCTTCATGCCGTTTATTTTCACTGGCGCGCTGACCACATTAACCTCGTTAGATTTTCTCGGTTTTGGTTTGGAAGTGGGCTCGCCGTCGTTAGGGGAATTAATCAAACAGGGCAAAAATAACCTGCAAGCACCTTGGCTGGGAATTACCGCGTTTGTGTCGATGGCGATACTCTTGGTATTGCTGGTGTTTATTGGTGAAGCGGCACGTGACGCGTTTGATCCGCGTAAGGGAGCATAATGAGTAACGTTCAACTTAAAGCAAAAGTGATATCTACTACTGAATCGCAAGCTAGAGTGCTGGAGATTAACGACTTATCGGTTAGCTTTGGTTCGCAACGGGTCGTTGAAGGTGTTTCTTTTCGCATTGAACAAGGTAAAACCTTTGCCCTAGTTGGCGAAAGTGGCTCGGGTAAATCGGTGACTGCACTATCTATTTTACAGCTATTGCCTTTTCCCGCGGCAAACTACCCTGCAGGCAGTATTAAGCTAATGGGCCAAGAGGTAATAGGCAAAGACCACGCGGTGATGCAAGCGTTGCGTGGTAACAGAGCCAGTATTATTTTTCAAGAACCGATGACGTCGTTAAATCCGCTGCACACCATTGAAAAACAGATATCTGAAATACTGCACTTACATCAGGGCTTAAATAAAAAAGCGGCGCAGTTACGCTGTTTGGAATTGTTGGAATTAGTGGCAATACCGGAGCCGAAAACGCGCTTAGGCTCTTATCCGCATGAATTATCTGGTGGTCAACGCCAACGCGTGATGATCGCGATGGCGTTAGCCAATGAGCCTGATTTATTAATCGCCGATGAACCGACCACTGCACTGGATGTCACGGTGCAATTACAAATTTTGGAATTGTTAAAATCATTACAGACTAAGCTGGGGATGGCGATTTTAATGATCACCCATGATCTTAATATTGTGAAGCATTTAGCCGATGATGTGGCGGTTATGCAGCAAGGTCAAATAGTCGAGATCGGCAGCGTTGAGCGTATTTTTGCTGATCCACAGCATGAGTATACCAAAACCCTGTTGAACGCAGAGCCGCAACGTGACATACCTGCGTTGATACATCCGCAGCCGTTATTACAGGTAAAAGACTTTAAAGTATGGTTCCCGTTAAAGAAAGGTCTACTGCAACGTACCTATGACCATTTCAAAGCGGTTGATGGGGTATCGTTGCAATTACATCAGGGGGAAACCTTGGGTATTGTCGGCGAAAGTGGCTCAGGTAAAAGCACCTTGGTACGAGGATTACTGCGGCTGATTAATAGCGAAGGCGATATTTATTTTAACGGCACTAATCTACAAGGGTTGAATTTGACAGCGATGCGCGAATATCGCCAATCACTGCAAATTGTGTTTCAAGATCCGTTTGGTAGTCTAAGCCCACGGATGTCTGTTCGTCAGATCATTAGTGAAGGTTTAGAGGTACAGGGTAAGCATGGCGATGCCGAGATTGAAATCGCTATCCAACAAGCCTTGATTGATGTTGGCTTGCCTGTGGCCTCGTTAGCGCGCTACCCACATCAATTTTCGGGTGGCCAGCGCCAGCGTATTGCTATCGCGAGGGCGTTAGTATTAAAACCTCAGATCCTGATTTTAGATGAACCGACATCTGCACTGGATCGCACCGTGCAAAAACAGATCTTAGATTTATTGTGTCAGTTACAGCAACAGCACCAACTGAGTTATATTTTTATTACTCATGATTTAAGTGTGGTTCGCGCGGTAAGTCACCGTATTTTAGTGCTTAAAGCAGGTAAAGTGGTTGAAGAAGGTGAAACCGAAGCGGTGTTTAAGCAACCGCAGCACGCCTATACCCAAGCATTACTGTCCGCAGCCATGTGTTTTAATTAAGGTTACAGTGTTAATACTGAGTGCTAGATATTTAATAGCAAACACTGCCTAGGTAATACTTTAGAGATAGTTTTATAGTGTTAATACTTCAAGCATGCTAGATTCTCATAACAAGATTTGTTCTATTTTATTAAAATAAAGGATTATGGATGTCATCACTTGGAAACCACTTTTATCAGTATCTGCTTAGCGCACAAAAAAGTGACGATGATAAAATTAAAGGTCGAGGGATTATTACCTTTGCACTGGTCGGTATTATTATTGGTGGTTATAGCGCACTGAAATGGAATAACCTAGATGTCACTGCGCTAGTCAATAGTTCTATGATTATGCTCATCGGTTTTATTTGCAGTATCATGTTGATAAAACTGGCTGTAAATCCGATTATTGCCGGAAACGTCATGCAACTTGGCGGCATGCTCCATCTGACCAATTTAATGTTTCAGACCGGTGGTGCTAATTCACATTCGATTATGTGGATTGCGGCAATGACGGTATTTGCCTATTTATTAATGAATGCCCGTTCTGGTTTCTTTTGGTCTGTGGTGATGATGATTACGTACGTGGCCATGATAATCATGGACAATAACGGTTATGAGTTACCGCAATTAGTGTTATCTGCCAAAGACGCCAAAGTTGAACATTATTCAGCGCTGCTTTTACCCCCTCTCGCTATTTGGTTCTCAAATCACTACAACAACACCTTACGCAGTAAAGCCATGGCCAGTAATCAGGCTGCACTATTGGCCGCGGAGTCTGCGTCACAGGGTGCGGAACAAAGCCGTGAAGAGTTACAACTGCTATTTAATCAAGTCGGTGACACGGTCACGCAGCTAATGCAAACGTCGAGCGATTTGACTGCCCATTTAACGGTTATGTCACAGTATGCCAAAGACATTGATGACGGTGTCGGAGAGCAAGTGTCTGCAACCAGCCATATTAACGATTTGCTGCAAGATACCGCTACTTTGGTAGGCAATGCCAGTGGCATTATTCAAGCCATGGGTAATGACTCTCTGCGCGCAGAAGAGCAGGCTGATAACAGTTCTATTGCGATGACGGCGACTATCACCTCGATGTCGGATATTAAAGACAGTAATGATGCGATTGAAAAAGCTATTAAGGTGATCACGGATATTGCCAATCAAACTAATTTATTAGCACTTAATGCGGCGATTGAAGCGGCGAGAGCAGGTGAAATGGGACGTGGATTTGCCGTTGTGGCGGACGAAGTGCGTAATCTCTCAAAACGTAGTACTGAATCAGCCAATGAAATTAAACTGTTAATTGAAAAAAGTTCAGCAGATGTGAACAATGGTTATGAAGCCGTGGAAACTAACGCCGAAACCTTTGCCGAGATTATAGATGCTGTGACTAACATGAGTAGTCAAATAACGAGTGTAACCACCAATGTGGTGACGACGGATAAAAATATCAGTGGGGTATTGTCTGCTAGTGAGCAAGTAACCTCAGTGACTAAGGCTAATGAGTTAAGTGCACAGGCAATGAATCAAAGTATTGGTGAGTTGTTGCAAGTCAGTGATGAACTTAATGCTATGTCGACGCGATTGGTGACGATAGTAAACAGCCATTAATTTATCGTTAACCTGCTATGTTATTAGGTTATTTTACAGACACAAAAAAGCTCACTAATCGTTGTGAGCTTTTTTGTAAATCTAAATGCTGTATTGTTCGAAAGCGCTAACCCTAAGTTAGAGTGAGATAACCAAGCACGCCGGCATCGAAAGTTCAAATACGATGTAGTTACATCTGTTTGACCAATAAAGTGGTCGGCTGTTTCGGTCTCTAATTTAAATATAGCGCATTACTTTTAATATGCAACTGTTGATATCGTATTTTTACTGGTTTATTTTTGATGATTGTTAACTTGGTGACGTAGATCGTTACGATACATGTAAATTACGGTTAAATTAAACCTGACCTCACAATAATATCAAAGTAGTTTTGGGCGGAGCCTTTACACTAATTTGATCACATCGAAATAATGGCTAGATAGGGATATTAAATGTAGTTACTTAAAATTATCGTCATGATCGCGGTCTTATGACCGTCATTAGCGACCCGATGCAGATGGGATCAAGGGGATGCGTGCGATAGTTCTTAAACCGGTGACATAAGCAATGTTACGTTCATCCCATAGCGTGTCTTGGGTTATTGATAGGGTGAAGCTAATGGCGATGCCTTGTATTAATCCTAATAATAATCCCAACAATACGTAGAGGAAAATAGGTAGGTTAATTGCTTGTTCAGGGACAAAAGGTGGCGTGATAATTTGCACGTTAGTCGTTGCTTCAAATTCACCAAGGTCATAACGAATCGCAACCATCTCATGGCGGGTTAATAGGTCTAAGTAAAGTGTGTTTTTATTGCTGAGATCACGTTTTAACTGTAGTAGTTGTTGTTCTATTATCACATGTTTAGTTTGATTTTGATGAAAGTATACTTGCTGTTGTTTGAGCTTTTTCAATTCAATTTTAGTCTTGATAATGGCACTTTTATAACCTTCATATTCATCGAGTTGATGCAGTAACAAGGGCGTTACCTGTGTTGTTAAAGCCGATTTGGTAAGCCTGGTCATACGATTTAATAATAGCTCGAGTGATTGCTGATCTTGTATCGCCGTTTGTAATGAACGGCGCTGCTGTAGTAAGTTTTTTATTTGCAGGTTGATGGCTTTAATTTTTGAGTGTGCAGTGGTGTAATATGCCAATTGTTGCGTTTTTACTGTTTCTAGTTGGGTTATTTTATTATCAAGATACTGCGCCGCTGGATTAGTGAGGATTAATTTTTTTGTTAAAGTCGATAATTTAGATTGGAGTGAGGTTAACGTTTGCGATTTATTTTTCAGCTGTTTGTTAATGCTCATTAGTGTTGCTTCTCTGGCTTGATATAATTCCGGGATGATGCGGGCATGCTCAAATTGGTAGCTAAACAGCGCCTGCTCAGCTTCTTGTAGCAGGGTATGTTGTTGATTGACTTGCTGAGCAAGAAATAGCTTACTGTTGAGTGCTATATCTTGATTTGGTTTGGTTAGTCGTAAAATGAATTGTTCACTGATTATATTTAATATAATCGTTAGCTGTGTTGGGTCTGGCCATTTGAGTGAAATTGTTATCAGGTCAGTACCTGAGAGCGAGAGCGTGAGTGACTGTTTTATCAGGTTAATAATGCTTTGTTGCTGTTGCTCTGTATCGTCGAGCTTGATTAACCCTGCTTGTGTGGCAGCATTCAATAATATTTGTTTACGCTTTACTAATATATTAATGCTTTTAAAACGTGATTGCACATTAAGCGGTAGGGATAACTCGGCCAGAATGGGGTTTAGTACGCTACTTTCTTGCAATAAAATAGTGGTATGAGAATAATAGCTTTCTGGAATGCTGCGGCCAACTTGATAGCCTATGATAGGCATAATTAATACCGGCAGCAGCAAGTAAATGCGTTTCCGCCACAGGATACCATAGCAACGATATAACCATGCCCACGCGTTCATCTTAGCGTTCATCCTTGTCAGCGAAGTTAATTTTAATTAACTAAAGTTATTCATAATGTTATGAATAACTTTAGTTAGCTGTTTGAATTAACGCAACATGATGACTTTTAAATTACTCTCTTATTTGTTTTGCTTGCAACGCAATTTCGCATAATGTTGTTATACCAGTAATAACACGCGGAGAAAAACGGTGTGATACATCGGGGTTAACCCTAAATATATTGCCGTTTTTGACTGCTGGAATACTCTGCCACGTTTGCCATTGTGCTAACTCGGCGTCATTCACCGAACCAGCTATTATCACTGCAGGTTGTTTCACCAATACTTGTTCCACATTGATAACAGGGTAGGGGACAGGACTGTCATTAAACACATTGTTAAAGCCACATAACTCAAATTGTTGTTGTAACCAAGGATCGTTAGCTACCGTCATTAATGGGGTAGGCCAGACTTGATAGAACAAGTCCTGTGTAGGGTTGTGCTTATATTTAGCACGTAAAGCGGCTAAGGCTTGACGGTATTTTTTGCTAACGGGTTCAGCAATCGCTTCAGTGCCGAGCATTTTTCCAAGCCGCTGTATTTGTGTGCCAATATCATCTAATCCGCCGGTCTTTGACGCATAAACCGGAATGCCAAATTTTTTCAGCTGCTCGATGTCTGCGGCAGAGTTACCTTGTTGCCAGTAAATAATCATGTCAGGTTTCAGCGCTAGTATGGTTTCGATGTTGATCTGTTGTGAGCTCGCGACGATCGGCAATGCTTTGGCCGCTTCGGGGTAATCAGAGTACGCACTGACACCGATGAGTCTATCGCCAGCACCTGCCGCAAAAACCAGTTCAGTGGTATGCGGTGACAGCGAGACGATGCGCTGTGGGTACTTTTCTTGCACTGCTAATGATTGCGCTTGTACTGGCGGTGGCAGCACTGATAATGCGAATAGTGTCATGATGAAGAGGCTAACGAAGCGAGCGGGAACAAACATAGAAACTCATTGTAGTGAAAGGTGAAAAGGGTATTACATAGATTGAATAAATGACCGGCTTATTTAATCGCAATAAGCACATAGATAGCACTGATAAAGCATAACCAAACCACCATTGCCAAGGTCAGTTTTTGTTGTGCGCGATGGATATCATTACGCTGTGCTGGTTGGCTATGACCAAGTTGACTAAAGCGCAGCATCACACCTTGATATTTGCGTGGGCCACCGAGTTGAATCGCGAGGCTGTAAGCAAAACTGGATAATAACAAACCGCTGCTAAAGTGATGCCATTGTTTTGCTTGTTGGATTAAATTTGAAAATGGGCTTGTCGCGCGCTGTAAGCTGCGTAATGTGCATGCAAGTATAACATGGGTTGGTGCGGATAATAACTGCAATAAGGATGCCGCAGGGCGCCCGAATTGATGGTTAACCACTAGCTTGCTATTCCAGTTATGGGCCATCAATTGAATAACACGATAAATTATCGCTGGCCAAATACCCAAGCAGCTGTACCAAAAGATAACCGCAAACCACTGGTAGCTATTACGTAAACACAGGTTTTCGATACTGGCTTTATGCAATCCGAGCAAGGATAGCTGGTCTAAATCACGTAATATGCGCGGCTGTATTTGGCTGATGATGGTTTGTTTCTCGAGCGCGCCTAAATTAATTTCGGGTAAACTGATTTTTTCCCACTGTAATAAACACAGTAACAACAGCAATTCAAAGATGATGGCTTCAATCACAATAAATTGAATGACGACGGCGATAGCTAAGATAAATCCCAGCATAACTAACGTGGCAAGGCTGCCGGCGATGTATTGTTGCTGGTGGCTACGTTGGGCGTTATTTACTTTGTTGGCAATGTTACTAAAAAGGTTGTTTAACAGTTGTGTCGGATGATAGCGCGGTGGGCAGAGTGGTAAGCGGGCAATGATGATAGCAGCCAGTAAGATAAATACTGACTGCATACTGGTCCAATCCATGGCCAAATTCATGCTATTTTAATTCTTTTAGCATGTTTAGTACCATAGCTGATGAGTTTTTCGCTGCAACAACTAGGTATTCTTCAAATGACGTTGGTGATTCTTTACCAGCGATATCAGATAGAGAACGGATCACCACAAACGGTACGTCAAACTGGTGACATGTTTGGGCAATTGCTGCCGCTTCCATTTCTACTGCGGCCATTGTAGGGAAGTTAATACGCGCTTCTTCCACTTTTTTCGGATCACACATAAAGCTATCGCCAGTACAAATGAGACCTTCGATAGTTTTGATTTCGCTGTCTGCTGAGATGGCTTTTTTCGCTGCTTCGACAAGACGAGTATCTGGGATAAAGGCAGCAGGTTTCTGTGCACATTGACCCATTTCGTAACCAAATACAGTTAAATCAACATCGTGATGACGAACTTCACTTGAGATCACCACATCGCCTACTTTAAGGGTTTTATCGTAACCGCCAGCAGAACCGGTATTGATGATGTAATCAGGCTTGTAATGTTCAAGTAGTAACGTTGTTGCAACTGCGGCTGCTACTTTACCAATACCTGATTTACTTAAAATCACATCATGACCAGCAAGTGTGCCGCTGTAGTATTCGCAACCCGCTTGGGTAAATGTTGTTACGTTAGCTAGTTGCTCACGCAGGATCTCAACTTCCTGCTCCATTGCACCAATAATACCTATTTTCATCGTCGTCTCTAATCTGTTTCGAAAAATGCCATGCTAGCACAATTTGGCTAAGGTATTAATTAAAAGAAACACCTAAGCCAAAAGCAATACGAAAGTCATTTTTCTTTAATGGATTGCCATCAATATCAGGTAAAGGATTATTCACTCTATCCCAGAAAAATGAGATGTCGAAATCCAGCACATCTGTGAGTTCAATATCAAAGTTTAACTTGGTGTTTTGCAAATAGCCGCCAAGTTCAGCTTCTGTGGCGGTTATTTTATAACTTAATTCAAAATCAATTTGGTCATGTATTTCACGTTCATAATCGACAGTGATGGATAGCGCAAGACTGGAATCACTGTTACTGATCTGGGGGTCAGTATATTCATATTTGGTATACAGATAAGAGGGACCTAAGTTCATTTCTAGCTCTTGGTCGCCATCATCAATAAATTGATAGCCGATACCCATACCAAGATTGATTCGACTGTTTACATTTTGTAATGGATCGCGATAGAAGCTTAAATCGAGCGGACGGAAAAACAGGTCTTTGTCACTATAGACATCGTAGGTCGCTAAGAAACGATGGTTTTCATCTGTCTGCACATTATTAGTTTCACCGATAATGGCGGTATATGAGGTTTTGATACGTGATGCTGTGGTGTGCCTAGAAAGCTCAGCGTTGGTATTATATTCCAGCTTGTTGGTATTACCTGAGCTTAGATTAGCCCCGAAGGTAACTTTGCCTTCCCAGATGTTGGCGCCGGTTTCTAAACCCGCAATCAGGGTCATGAGGTCGTCTTGGGGGATTTTATGCTGACGATTATTACTGATAATCAATATGCCATCTTCAAGCGCGATGGTGCCAGTAATGATCTTGCCGTCAATGGTGCGAACGGTGAATAATTGACGACTGTTAATACGACTGATATCTTTCCACTTAATTTTTAAATCGCCGAGATCATCACTATCGAAAGCCATTTTTTCTTCATAAAGATCTTCGATGTTACCAATTAAGAATTCACCGGATTTTAACCATAGCCAATCTACGTCTACGCCTAAACTATCAGCGAGTATAACTTCTTGACTGTTTTCAGTGGTCGTCACTGCATCGGTATTTTCGGTAATATTGGTGCTAATACTGGTTGATTCATCCGCTGTGCTAGGCGCTGGTGTCTTAATATAGTCACCTAAAATTATTTCTTGCGCAGCAAAGCTTGGCACGCTAAATAACGTGCTTAAAAAACTAACTGCGATACTAATAACAATCAATGTTGATTTAGTTGTGGTGAAGATATTAAACGAGTTCATTGTTATCAGGTGTTTACGCCATATTTCCTTTTGAATTGATGGCTATGATACAAAATAATGACCAGTAATTAAATATATTATCGTTTTTATAGTCGGAATTTACCGATAAAAAAACGCTAGCATTAATTAATGCTAGCGTTTTTAAATAGATAGTTGAGGCTTTAGTAGTAAATTAAAAATGTTGCTTAACGCTTCATTTTATACACGCTTTAAACTTCTAAATAATCCAACATCGCTTCGGCAGCGCGACGACCTTCATCAATGGCTGTTACCACCAAATCTGAACCTCGTACCGCATCACCGCCTGCAAATATTTTAGGATTTGCAGTTTGGAATGGATAGTCACTTTCGGCTGGGGCAATAATACCATTCCAGCTATTGGTGGTGACACCTTCATCCAATAACCATTGTGCAGGGTCAGGTTGGAAACCAAATGCTTGAATAACCGCATCGGCTTTGAGTACGTGTTCAGAACCAATCACTTCCTCGGCGCGACGACGACCATTTGCATCTGGCTTGCCTAAACGGGTTTTTACCATTTTAACACCGACAGCTTTATCGCTAACGACTTCGACATCAAGTGGCTGTAAATTCCATAAGAATTTCACGCCTTCTTCTTTGGCGTTTTTAACTTCACGCTTAGAACCTGGCATGCTGATTTCATCACGACGATAAGCACAAGACACAGTCTTTGCACCTTGACGTACAGCTGTACGTACACAGTCCATCGCGGTATCACCACCACCAAGGACAACCACGGTTTTACCTTTTAAATTGATAAAATCGTCGCTACTCTTTTCAAAGCCGAGTTGATTATTGGTATTAGCAATCAGGTAAGGCAGGGCATCATAAACACCTTGCGCAGTGCCGTTATCAAAACCACCATTGATGTATTTATAAGTCCCTACGCCAACAAAAACAGCATCATATTGTGCAACTAACTCACTGAATTGAATATCTCTACCAATTTCAGTGTTTAGGCAAAATTCAATGCCCATTTCGGCGAAGACTTCACGACGATGGCTCATCACGCCTTTATCTAATTTAAACGCTGGGATACCAAAGGTTAATAGACCGCCAATTTCTGGATTACGGTCGTATACCACAGGCGTTACCCCATTACGGACTAAGACATCGGCAGCGGCAAGGCCAGCTGGACCTGCGCCGATAATCGCCACTCTTTTATCGTTGCGAATCACTTTCGACATGTCAGGGCGCCAGCCGAGTTTAAAGGCTTCATCGGTAATGTACTTTTCAACATTACCAATAGTTACAGCACCGAAGTCGTCATTCAATGTACAAGAACCTTCGCATAAGCGATCTTGTGGACAAACTCGACCACAAACTTCAGGCAAGCTGTTGGTTTCGTGACAAAGTTCAGCCGCTTCGATAATACGACCTTCTTCAACGAGTTTCAGCCAGTTGGGAATGTAGTTGTGTACTGGACATTTCCATTCACAGTACGGGTTACCACATTCTAAACAGCGACCCGCTTGCATTTTTGCTTGGTTCGACGTAAATGGCTTATAAATCTCGATAAAGTCGACTTTACGGATCTTTAACGGTTTTTTTACTGGATCAATGCGTTGTACATCGACAAATTGAAATACATTATTACTCATGATCCCTCCTATTGAGCCTGGACACGTAACTCTGCAGCAGAGCGTGATTTGTGGCCAAGTAATGCGTTAATATCAGCTGATTTAGGCTTGATAATAAAGAATTTATTTACCACAGTATCGAATACATTAAGCAGGTCTTGCGCATGCTGACTGCATGTTTGTGCAAGGTGTTCAATGATAATACCGCGGAGATGTTCAACATGCATTGGGTAATCCGTTACAGCATGTTTTTCAACAAGTTCATAGTTAATTTTAGACGCTAACTGACCATCTTCATCGTAGATGTAAGCAAAACCACCGGTCATACCTGCGCCAAAGTTAACGCCAGTATTACCGAGGATAGTGACAATACCACCGGTCATGTATTCACAACCGTTATCACCGATACCTTCGATAACCGCATTCGCGCCCGAGTTACGGACGGCAAAACGTTCGCCAGCTAAACCAGCAGCGTACAACTCGCCACCTGTTGCGCCGTATAAACAAGTATTACCTGCAATCACCGCTTCATTTGATTTAAATGCTGAACCCGGTTCAGGACGGATCATAATACGGCCACCAGTCATGCCTTTACCGACATAATCGTTGGCATCGCCAGTGAGATTTAGGTTCAAGCCGCCCGCATTCCAAACACCGAAACTTTGACCAGCAGTACCGGTAAAGTTAACAGTGATAGGGTCTGATGCCATACCTTGGTTGCCGTGCTGTTTAGCGATTTCGCCAGACAGACGTGCGCCCACAGAACGATCGGTGTTTTTAATTGGGAAGCTACTTGATAACCCTGTCTTCTCAGTGATTGCTTCTAAGTAATGGGTTATTAACGCTTCGTTAAGTTCAGCTTTATCATACGGTTCATTGGTTGCTTGGCAATATATACCTAGGCCTGCTTTTGGCTGTGGTTTATAGGTAATGCCAGACAAGTCAAGCTTACGTTGTTTCGCGGTTAAGCCTTCTAACTGGACTAATAAATCAGTGCGACCAATTAAATCGGTTAACTGAGCTACGCCAAGTGAAGCCATGATTTCACGGGTTTCTTGGGCAATGAACTTGAAGTAGTTCATCACCATTTCCGGAAGACCATGGAAGTGATCTTGACGTAATTTTTCGTCTTGTGTTGCAACACCTGTCGCGCAGTTATTGAGATGACAAATTCGTAGGAATTTACACCCTAGTGCAACCATCGGACCAGTACCAAAACCAAAGCTTTCTGCACCTAGAATAGCGCCTTTAACAACGTCTAAACCGGTTTTTAAACCGCCATCAACTTGTAAGCGAACACGATGACGTAAGCCATTTTCAACCAGTGCTTGCTGGGTTTCAGCTAAACCGAGTTCCCAAGGGCTACCTGCGTATTTAACTGACGTAATCGGACTTGCAGCAGTACCACCATCATAACCAGAAATAGTGATTAAATCGGCATACGCTTTAGCAACACCTGTGGCAATGGTACCAACACCGGGTTCTGATACTAATTTCACCGATACTAATACTGTCGGGTTGATTTGCTTAATATCAAAAATCAGCTGGGCTAAATCTTCAATTGAATAGATATCGTGATGCGGTGGCGGTGAAATAAGTGTTACACCTTGTACCGAATTACGTAACTTGGCAATTTCAGCGGTAACCTTGTGACCTGGTAGTTGTCCACCTTCACCGGGTTTTGCACCTTGCGCTACTTTAATTTGAATGATTTCTGCGTTCATTAAGTAGTGTGGTGTGACACCGAAACGACCTGAAGCGATCTGTTTAATTTTTGATACTTTAAGGGTACCAAAACGGCGTGGATCTTCACCACCTTCACCTGAATTTGAATTACCACCTAAGGTATTCATCGCAATCGCCAGTGACTCATGCGCTTCAGGACTTAATGCGCCAATTGACATGGCTGCGGTATCAAAACGTTTAAATAGGTTGTCTTCATGTTCAACAGCATCAAGTGCAATCGGTGTCTCCGACTTTTTCAGTTGTAACATGTCACGCAGGCTTGAAACCGGGCGCTCATTTACTTCTTTTGAATACTGTTGGTAATCGGCATACTCACCGCTTTGCACTGCTTTTTGTAGCGTGCTCACCACATCAGGGTTATAAGCGTGATACTCGCCACCATGAACATATTTAAGTAAGCCGCCTTGCGCGGTTGGCTTACGTGTTGTCCATGCTAGTTTGCTTAATTTCTGTTGATCAATCTGGAAGTCGCTAAAGTCAGCGCCTTTGATGCGGCTGCTGGTGCCTTTAAAGCATAATTCGATCACTTCATCAGCTAAACCAACGGCTTCAAACAGTTGTGAACAACGATAGCTGGCAATGGTAGAAATACCCATCTTCGACATGATCTTGTACAGACCTTTATTAATACCGTTACGGTAGTTTAATAAAGTTTTTGTTATGTCTTGTTTAATCGTGCCAATTTCAACTTGTTTACGCAGTGATTCATAAGCTAGATACGGGTAAATAGCGGTCGCACCAAAACCAATCAATACGGCAAAATGATGAGGGTCACGGGCACTTGCTGTTTCAACCACAATATTGGTATCGCAACGTAAGTTTGCATTCACTAATGCCGTTTGCACCGCACCGACAGCCATTGCTGCTGGAATAGGTAAATTATCTTTAGCCAGTGTACGGTCTGTTAAGACTAATAACACCGCGCCAGATCCTGCTTGTTCAACCGCTTCAGCTGTAATACGTGCTACTGCACGACCTAAGGTTTCAGCTTGGCCATCAAAACACAGATTAATTGTTGCTGTTCTATAGTATTCATTACTTAAATCGGTAACTTGTTTAAAGTCAGAATAAAGTAATACTGGCGAATCAAATAGTACGCGATGAGCATGACCATGTGTTTCGTTAAATACATTGTGTTCACGACCAATACACGTTGCCAGTGACATCACGTGATTTTCACGTAATGGATCTATTGGCGGATTGGTTACTTGCGCAAACTTCTGGCGGAAATAATCATATAGCGAACGTGTTTTCGTCGACAGTACTGCCATCGGTGTATCATCACCCATAGAGCCAGTGGCTTCTTGACCATTTTCACCTAATACGCGAATAATTTGATCGAGTTCTTCTTTGCTGTAATCAAATTGTTTTTGATACGTTGCTAGTTGCTCGTCATCAAACGTGCGCGTACCAATTGCTTCTGGAGGCAGCGCTTCGAACGGTGTTAATTTCGTTGAGTTATTTGATAGCCATTCACGGTAAGGATTACGGCCTTTTAACTCTTGGTCAATATCCCAAGAAGTCCATAATTTACCGGTTTGCGTATCGATAACCAGCAGTTCACCTGGACCGACACGACCTTTTTCGATAACTTCATCTGCAGTGTAATCCCAGATACCAACTTCCGAGGCAACAGTAATTAAACCATCAGTGGTACGGACATAACGTGCTGGACGCAAACCATTACGATCTAGACCACAGGCAGCATAACGGCCATCACTAAGGACGATACCCGCTGGGCCATCCCAAGGTTCCATATGCATAGAGTTGAAGTCATAGAATGCGCGTAGATCATCATCCATATTTGGATGATTTTGCCATGCTGGCGGAACGAGCAGACGGAAAGCACGGAAAATGTCCATACCACCGGCTAAAAATAGCTCGAGCATGTTATCCATAGCGGATGAATCAGACCCTTTGGTATTAACAAACGGCGCTGCATCATGCATGTCAGGGAGTAGTGGTGAGCTAAATTTGTAGCTACGTGCTCGTACCCATTCTCGGTTACCTTCGATGGTATTAATTTCACCATTGTGCGCCATAAAGCGGAACGGTTGGGCTAATGGCCATTTTGGCGAGGTATTGGTTGAGAATCGTTGATGGAACAAGCAAATTGCAGATTGCATACGCAGATCGGCAAGATCAAGGAAGAATTTCGGCAGATCGCCGGCCATACACAAACCTTTATAGATAGTCACTAGGTTTGATAAGCTGGCAATATAAAAATCGCTGTCATCGGTAATACGTTTTTCGATACGACGTTTAGTTAAATATAAACGGCGTTCAATATCTTTTGGTGCCCAGCCAGCAGGAGCATTAATAAATACCTGTTGGATTTGTGGCAGTGATGACATGGCAATTTCGCCAAGCACGCTAGTATCTAGAGGAACTTCACGCCAACCAACCACATTCAGTGTTTCGCGTTCGAGTTCTTCTTTGATGATTTGCTGTGCTGCAGCAGATTTATCGGTATCTTGATTTAAGAAAATCATACCGACGGCGTAATTACTTCTTAAATTCCAATCATTTTCTATCGCAATAGCACGGAAAAAACTATCAGGTTTCTGCATGAGTAAACCACAGCCATCTCCTGTTTTTCCATCTGCTGCGATACCGCCCCTATGTTGCATACGGTCTAATGATGATATTGCGACGCGAACTAACTTATGGCTAGCTTCACCTTCTTGGTGGGCGATTAAACCAAAACCACAGTTGTCTTTTTCCAGCGACGGGTCATAGACTGACATTGCACTTCTCCCTTGCATCCAATTTACTAAATACTGAATATGTATACCTCGAGAGCTTCTACTCAGAGGAAAAACATACATATAAAAATAGGTAAATCATTAAAGTTTCCAAAAGCCGAAAATTGGCTAACCTGCCAAATTTACCAGAATTAACACTTAGGTCAATCTAAAAATGTATTCCGAGTTACTTATCACCTTTTCATGTAAATGGTCCATTTGTTTTGACATTGGACAATAAACTGGTCGAAACACTGAGGATTATTGAAAATATGGTTTTTAATTTTAACAATATGACATCTTGTAATCTATTAGCTCTGTTGGGATCGTCGTTTCCACCGTTATGCCATTTTTTAGCTTTAATCTATTTTTAATGCATTGATTTATTAGGTTTATGCCACTTGGTACTAAAGTATGTAAAACAAAAATGGCTATCGGCGCTAGTTTTTATCATAACAGCTTTACAGTGTTCTTATTTTGGTGTTGTATGGTCGGTTAAGTGTGAGATGGATCTTAGGCGAAAAAATGGATTTTAATAACCAATCTTTTATACAGCCAATATTTAATTGGTGGCTGGGCATTACTGAATTATCAACAAATACCACGTTCGAAATAACGTTTTGGCTAGTTGTGATTGTCTTATTGATGAGCCTGCTGGTTATTTTAATGCTATCGCGAAAACTCTCGACCTATAAATCTTTACTGACCGATTCAGCAACGCCGACCCTGGTGATTGATAGCAACTCTGCCACTATTTCACCTTGGGATATGGATGGGCAAATCATTAATTGTTTATTTGCCTCCAACTCGGCATTTATTCATATCAAAACATTAGATGGTCTCATTCTCAGTTGTTCACCATCATGGGCGACTCAATTTGGCCAATCGGTAGATCAAGTCAATGGCCATTTTGAAGACGATTTTTATAGTGCGTCGAAACTAGGGCGGATCAAGTCTTACGAAAAGTCTGTGCTTATCGGTGAAATACAAGAATATGAGGAGTGGAGTACTGTCGATGACAATAATATTTTATTACGTACCATCAAATATCCGTTGTATGACGAAGATAAAATAGTTGTCGCGATCTTAACGGTATCGCATGACCAAACGGAAGTGATGGAACTTAATGAACGCCTGCAGAATGAAAATGGCGAGCACCTGCGTATTGAGGCCGAATTAAGCCGCCACAATAGTTTATTAAACTCGGTTATTAATGCGACGCCAGATCCCGTTGCGTTTATGAATGGTAATGGTAAATATGTTGGTGCCAATAAAGGTTATTGTGAGGTTGTTGGTGTTGAGCATCGCGACTTAATTGGTATGGATAGGCAAGCCTTGGTCAGCCGCGATAAAAAATCGTGGTTATTACAGCAAGAGAATCAATTATTAATCGATGGTAAAGCAGTCCGCTATGAAAGATTATTACACCTTGAAGATAAAGAACCACGTTGGTACGAAGTATGTAAACAGCGCTATGTGAATAATACCAATGGTGAGAGTGGTATTTTAATTATTTATCGCGATTTAACCGAGCGTAAGCGTATCGAGCATGAACTTGAGCAGGCTATAGAAAAATTTGATCAGCTGAGTTCAACTGATGAGCTGACTAAAATCGCCAATCGACGCACGTTTGATAATAAATTACAGCATTATTGGTCAACCCATCATAGTGAAGTTAAGCAGATGTCTTTGCTGTTTTGCGATGTCGACAGCTTCAAATTGTATAATGATAATTACGGTCACCCCATGGGCGATACCGTGTTGACTCGCATTGCCCAAGTGATGGATGGCCAAGTACACCGGGGAGCAGATTTAGTCGCGCGTTATGGCGGCGAAGAATTTGCCGTTATTTTACCCAATACCGATGAAGAAGGTGCGATTCGTCTTGCTAGTAAGATCCTTGCAGCGATCGAACATTTAGCCATTGAACATGCTTATTCTAAGGCGGCAAAACATGTCACCTTAAGTATCGGTATTGCCACCATGTGCCCGGAAAGTGAAAGTTCAGCAGCGCAATTACTCGAAAATGCTGATAAGGCGCTATACCTTGCTAAGGAGCATGGACGTAATCAGTATTGTGTTTACCGAGATGAAGTGGATGATAATGACATGCTCGAATTAAATTTTGCTCTATTAAAATCATAGATTTATTAAAACCTTAATTTATCAGTGGTTTGCTTATAATCTATCGTATATTATTAATTATCTAGATAATTTTATTACTGTGGGTAATCCATGATTAAAATCAGAGCTTGGGCTCAGTACTATGTTGATATGCTCACTAAACTGGGTGTCATTCGTTTCAGTATCCTCTCAGCGGCCATGATCATTTTCTTTTCTATCATGATCCAAGCGAGCATTAATTATATTCTACGTGGTGAGGTTAAACTTGACGCTCTCTATGCGGCAATTCTATTCGCGATAATCGTTACGCCTTGGGTGGTGTTTTTCCTTTCTATCGTTGTCCAGCAACTCGAAGATTCACGCAAACGACTCAGTAAAATGGTCTACAAACTGCAAGAAGTACGTGCACGTGATTTACAACTACAACAAGAATTACAAGTAAACCTGATTGAACTTAATGCTGAGTTTGAAGAGCGTAAAAAAGCCGAAGCAGATAGAAATCAAGCATTCAAAGATTTAGAGAATGAAGTCTTTCACCGTGAGCAGGCACAATTAGTGGTGGAAGAACGCTCTGCGTTAGTCCGTTCATTTATTGATAGCTCGCCAGATTTGGTTTATTACAGTAATGAACAAGGCCAATTTTCCGGTTGTAACTTAGCGATGGAAGCGCTGACGGGTAAAATTGAAAAAGAACTTATTGGTTTAACCCCTTTTGATGTTTACGATACCGAGATCGCAGCTAAATTTGCGGCAACCGATAAAGCCGTATTAAGCACTCAGTTATCAGAAACCTACGAACAATGGCTAACTTATCCTGATGGTCATAAGGCCTGCTTTGAATTACGTAAAGTGCCTTTCTTTGGACGACGAAATGAATATATCGGGGTACTCGGTTATGGCCGTGATATTACCGAACGTAAGAAATACCAAAATGCATTAGAAAAAGCCAGTCGTGATAAAACTACTTTCATTTCAACGATTAGCCACGAATTACGTACTCCGTTAAATGGTGTTGTTGGTTTAAGCCGGATCTTACTTGATGGTTCACTCAGTGAAGAGCAGCGTCAGCATTTAAATACCATTTATGTTAGCGCCCAAACAATGGGTAATATCTTTAACGATATTATTGATTTAGATAAATTTGATCGACGTAAGTTTGAGATCGTTAATCAACCGATTGAGTTCAGAAGCTTCCTTAATGACATTAAAACCTTAGCGCTGTTACAAGCGGAACAAAAGGGGTTGGTATTAGCGTTTGATGTATTTGGTGATATCCCCGATTTTATTAATGCTGATGGCACTCGATTACGTCAAGTGTTATGGAATTTGGTGTCTAATGCGGTGAAATTTACCGATTCTGGTGAAGTTAGTATTCGGGTATTTACCAGTGAAGAAGACGATAATAGAATTGGTTTGACCTTTGAGGTTGAAGATACTGGTATTGGTATTTCAGCGGAAGGGCAAGATAAGATATTCGCGATGTATTATCAGGAGCAAGGCAGTAAACGTGCAACTGGTACCGGTATTGGCTTGTCGGTAGCTAAAAGTTTAATGACCGCGATGGGCGGTGATATCTGGGTCAGCAGTGAATTAGGTAAGGGGTCTTGCTTCACGATTGAGTTTGATGTCGATGGCGTGGAAAGTTTGCAACAGGGTGATATGGCGGAAAGTGAGCAAACTAAACTGTCTATATTACTTGTTGAAGATATCGAACTGAATGTCACTGTGTGTACCGCTATTTTAAATAAACTCGGTCATAGTGTTGACGTTGCTGTCGATGGTCACTGTGCTATCGAAATGGCAGAGAATAATCGTTATGATTTAATCTTCTTAGACATTAATTTACCGGATATGTCGGGTTTTGACGTGATTAAAACCTTACGTGAAAATAACACCCTGGAGTTACCGCCAGTTGTCGCGTTAACGGCTAATGTCATTAATAATCGCCAAGAGTATATTGATAAAGGTATGGATGATGCGATCAGTAAACCTCTCTCGATCAATGCCGTAACTGGGGTTCTCAGTCGTTTATTTAGCCCTGTAGGACAGGGGACGGAACCTCATCTGAATTATGCTGTTGATGAACTTACTGATGAACAAAAAATGCTCGATGAATATCTTGATGTTGATTTATTACAACAATATCTGGATACCTTAGGCAAAGATCTATTACTACAAAGTGTGCTTTTATTTGAACAAACCATGCCACATTATTTAACCTTATTGAATACGAATTTAACCGCGCGAGATCAAGATGCGATTGTTGATGAAGCGCATAAGATTAAGGGGGCGGCAGGATCGATTGGACTGATACGTATTCAACAGGTATCACAATTAGCCCAGTCACCAGAGCAACCAACCTGGTGGGAAAACATCGATGATTGGGTTGAACAAATAAATACTGAATATCAGCATGATGTTAATCGTCTGAAGACCTGGATTGAAAATCAAGATGGATAAATGGGATTCGTTTACTAATTTTATGACCTTACTGCTGGTTTTTCTGCATGCGGTGATCATTATATTAGTATCATTGCGGGTGATCACTAAACGACGTTCAGCTAGTATCTCACTGGCCTGGTTATCGGTGATTTACACGTTACCGTTTGCTGGGGTGATTATTTATCTGATTTTTGGTGAACTGTACCTGGGTAAAAAACGGGTACAAAGAGCTGAAACGATGTTTGATCCTTTTACCCAACAGATTAATCAATGTGCTGCGCCGTATCTGGTGCCTTATGATGAGGATAATAGAAGTTTAGTCACGTCATTGCGTGAGTTGATTTATGGGCGTTTTAAAATGCCGGCGGTAACCGGTAATCAACTGATGTTATTAACCAGTCCGCACGGTATTCTTGAGCAGATAATCGCCGATATTAACGCCGCAACCCAAGTTGTCTACTTCGAGTTTTATATATGGGCGGTTGGCGGTAAAGCTGATCAGGTGGCTCTGGCACTGATTAATGCCGCTAAACGTGGTATTGACTGTCGCGTCATGCTTGATTCTGTTGGCAGTTCACCATTTTTTAAAAGCCGTTGGCCGAAGCAGTTTAAGCAGGCAGGCATTCACCTTATTGAAGTATTGCCTGTCGGCCCGATGCGGATATTCTTTCATCGCCAAGATTTACGTATGCACCGTAAGCTTATCGCCATTGATAGCCATGTTGGTTATACCGGTAGTATGAATTTGGTTGATCCTCATGTGTTTAAGCAAGATGCTGGGGTGGGTGAGTGGGTTGATATTATGATCCGCATGCAAGGTCCAATTATTCCGATTACCGGTTCACTGCTGGAATTTGACTGGGAGATGGAAACCGGTGAAAGCTTAGTTAAAAACATGCTGGTTAAATGTAAGGAAAGCCCTGTATTTGATGAGAACAGTCATGTGCAAGTGATCCCATCAGGCCCTTATGTGGATGATGATAATATCCATCAAGTATTGGTTTCGGCGATTTATTCGGCGCAAAAGTCACTTATTTTAACTACGCCTTACTTTGTCCCTGATGAAGCGCTGCAAGCGGCGCTTAAAACCGCCAGTGCCCGCGGTGTGAAAGTACAAATTATTCTGCCAGCGAAGAATGACTCTCGTATGGTCGATTATGCCTGCAAGGGTTTTTTTGAGGAATTGCTGGTTTGTGGTGTGGAAATATATCAATACCAACATGGCTTACTGCACACCAAAAGTATTCTTGTCGATAATGAGCTATGTTTGGTGGGTACGGTTAATTTAGATAAACGCAGTTTTTGGCTCAATTTCGAAGTGACATTACTGATTGATCAGTCACCTTTTATTGCTGAACTTTATCAATTACAGTTATCTTATATCGCTCATTCGCATAAAGTATGCCTCACTCAATGGCGACAACGAGGTCGAGTACAACGCTTTTTAGAAAGCGTGTTTTATTTATTCAACCCGTTGCTGTAATGTTGAATAATAAGCAGTTGAAAATAAAAGTGATAATAATCAATGAAGAGCAGGAATTAAGATGAAAAAAGTAATTTTAGTAGCATTAACAGTATTTGGTTTAACGGCATGTAGTAATACCGAGACGACTGCGGAAACGGCAAAGGCATTGCCGACATTACCAACTTACGGTAATAGCTGCCCAGATGAACGTCCACAGATTTGCACGATGGATTACCGTCCTGTATGCGGCACTACTGAATCGGGTGAATTGAAAACATTCGGCAATGCATGTGGCGCTTGTTCAGATGCAACGGTACGTGGTTTCACTGAAGGTGAGTGTAAGTAGCTTCAGTTTAAGCAGTAGCTCCAGTTTAATTCGTAGCTAAAGGTTAATATGAAAAAAAACCAGTGAAGTGATTCACTGGTTTTTTTGTTTAATGACTACTGCTTACTTAGCTATCGTAATTAATCTGCTTGTGATTCACGGGCCAATTTCGCGTCTTGGCAGCCTTTAATCGCATCTTGGATCAATGCTAATGCTGTGCCATTGTATTCTGGTAATGTCACATCTGATGTTGCGATAGGCGTGGTTCTTTCACCCCACTTGATGACTGTCGCGCCCCACGTTAAGCCACCACCAAATGCAGCCAGTAATACGTTGTCACCAGCGTTAATACGGCCTTCTTCGAGTGCTTCACAAAGTGCAATCGGCACTGTTGCAGATGAGGTATTACCATATTTATGTACGTTCACCATTACTTTTTCTTTGCTGGCTCCCATACGCTTAGCTAAGAAATCGATGATACGTAGATTGGCTTGATGCGGAATAATAAAATCAATATCTTCAGGGGTCATGTGGGCTTTTTCTAGGGCAATCGCAGACGCTTCACCCATACGAGTTACCGCACGTTTAAAGATCTCTTTGCCTTCGAAGTTAAAGTCAAATAGACCATCAATATTTTTGAAACGCGCTCTGTCTGTACCAAAGTTAGGTACTGAAAGAATATGCCCAGCATCACCGTCACAGCCAATTTTGTTACTTAAAATACCTTGCTTTTCTGTGCTTGATTGCAGAATAACCGCGCCTGCGCCATCGCCGAATAATACCGCGGTACCACGTTCTGTCCAGTCAAGGAAATAGCTGATGCGTTCGGCACCGATCACTAATATCTTGTCCATTTGACCGCTTTGGATAAACGCATTAGCGGTACTCAAGCCATACACAAAACCAGTACAAGCGGCATTCATATCAAATACTGCCGCGTTAGTTGCGCCTAATTTAGCTTGTACTTTTGATGCCGCACTTGGCAGTGTGCAATCGGCAGTACAAGTCGCAAAGAAAATACCGTCAAGCTCTGATGCCTCAATACCCGCTGCTGCAATGGCTTGGCAAGCTGCTACATACGCTAATTCTGATGTACTTACATGTGAGATACGACGTTCTTGCATACCAGTACGAGACTGGATCCACTCGTCATTGGTATCAAGAAAAGTGCTGAGATCTTGGTTTGTTAGCGTTGCGGGCGGTAAGCATTTACCCCAACCGGTGATATTTGCATAGTGCATTAAAATTTACCTATGTTTGTGACTGGATAATACAGAGTGGGTCGTGAAATATACGCAATACGAAGTGATTAAGTATTTTATTATACGCTGTTTGGCTGAGTGCCAATTAGTATAATTAATCTTATTAGCCAATTATAGAGGTTAGCCTTTGAAAGTGGTAGTTAATTTGTAGTATCTGGGATGTCTGCTGGGAAAATCGCATACAAAAAAGGCACCGTTTAAGGTGCCTATCTTTGCGTTAATATTGCCTGTCATTGGTTATGACGAATATTCCTGGGTAAGGATTGGTGCCTGATTGGTTGCAAGAAGGGTACTTCTATCACCGCAGCGACCTAGGTTAAGGTGTTTGCTAATCAGCTTTTGGCGTTATCTTTAACTGGGTTTAGTATAGCCATAACGATTTGGAATGTGGTTGCGATGTTTGCATTAATTATCATGTTCTTCGCAATTACATTTGTATTTATCGTAATTATTGGCAATAATTAACCCTTGGGTTGTTTTGGTGCGCTATTTATATTCTAACTTTCATTAAATGGAGGCGATAATGACCAGAAAAATTGGCTTTTATGCCTTTATGCCTTTTAGCCTTTTATAATTTGATGATACGGAGATGCAAAGATGAAACTTGATCGCACGGATAAATTAATCTTAAATTTAATCCAAGAAAATGGCCGGATCAGTAATTTAGAATTAGCCGATAAAATTGGCCTGTCGGCGTCACCTTGCTCACGCCGCGTTAAGCATTTAGAAGAATTAGGCTTAATAGATAAACACGTGACCTTGCTTGACCAAGCCAAACTCGGTTTAAAGCTGACAGCTTATATCCATATTAGTATGGACCAACATACACCTGAGCGATTTGATAATTTTGAAGCGGAGATTGCCGCCATTCCTGATGTAATGGAATGTTGCATTATCACCGGTAGTGATGCAGATTTTCAGTTAAAGGTTATCGTACCGGATATGGATCATTACCAAGAATTATTATTAGGTAAGTTGACGCGTATTAAAGGGGTAACGGGGGTTAGATCGAGTTTTATGCTGCGTAATGTTTTAAGCCGAACGGTATTACCGCTCGACCATATTAAATAGTTGGTAATAAAAAAAACGAATAACGAATTAGCTCGCAGCAGCAAGGTATTTAGTCTTTGCCGATTGATAATCGGCAATTACACCGGCCATTACCGCTTCTTCGTAAGCGATCAAGCCGCTTAACAGCATTATTTTTTGACCTGTGCCGACTTTGTCATCACCTTCATAAAAATCGAACTTAAACGTCACCGTTGCACGCTTACCTTGCACTTCAATAATCGCTTCATCAAATTTAAGTTCAATGCTATTAACTTGTACGCGAGTCATGCTTATTTGCATTGATTTATACATGATTAAAGCACGTGCAGGGTTAAACATCAGGTTTTTTGAGCGCATTAATGGCACCATGATGTCGGGGAAATTCTTACCTGAGAACTGCACGTATTCTTTAATAATTTTACTGATTATACTTTCATCATGCGATGATTGACCGCCAAGCTCTAATTCCATAAAGGATTTCTGCTCGGGATTAAGTATTTCAGTTTTATTGTCTAATAACGGGGAGAATACTAGGTCTGTGTCGTTCTTAACCATACCGGTAAAGTCAATTTTCATTGTTTCAGATAAACCAAATTTAGCCAAAGAGACAGCAAAAAGTAAGTCGCCAGGTACACAAAAACGTTTATTATCCACATCATGGATCTTGTTATAATCGTTTGCTACCGTTTTAGCAAAGCGACTAGCCTGTTGTTGAGTAAAGCGAAAAGAGCTGTCTTTTTGAGAATAGAATTCGTTTAGAAACATATTTAATTAAGCTACGATAATGAAAACACCAGTTTACATTAAATTTGCTCATAGGCAGGTCGATCCAGTTGCAAGTCTGATTGTTTTAAATGCTAACTGGATCACGTCGTTAGGCTATTTTTTTACATCTGGAGTGACACTTCGTAATATACCAATGCCGGTATTAAATAAGCTTGAACTGGTTTTAATTAGCGTTTCAGCAGGCATAGTCGCTGCTGATCCCATCATGGTTGGGATAAACTTTTTAAAGGAATTATCAACTCCGTCTTCTACTTCTTTACTGAGTTGTGGTAAAAAATCGTCAATGATTTGATCAAGTTCCTGCTTCACATGCGCTTCTAGCGCTGGCTGTAGTTCAGCAATTTTTGCTTCTATAGCATCTGCTATCTCTTTACTTATTTGTGGCGATGCTTGGCTAATTGTAGCTTCTGCTTCGGTTTTTATTAAGGTGATTTGTGTTGCTAGGTAAGGTTTAATCACTCTATTGAATACAGATATAAAAGCCAGTGCGGTAAAGAGGCTACTGAGTAAGGCAGTAAAAATAATTGTTAGCATAATAAACCGTGATATGAGGAATAAGTGATTAATATTAGCAATATAGTGAATAGTGTAAAGGTAAATGTGAAGATTAACTGAGGTAGGCCCATAATGATTTATGAGCCTGACATTTTATGCCGCAGCTATTTCTTTGAAACAACTTTTTTTGCAGTGAGTGCTAAAATAGGCAAATGCCTAAAATACGACGGTGCGGTTTTCATAAATAAAGACGCGCTCTTCAAGTACCAGACGCAGCGCTTTACTGAGCACTGACTTTTCTACATCTTTTCCTGAACGTGCCATATCTTCGGCATTATATTTATGATCCACGTGGATCACGTCTTGCAAAATAATTGGCCCTTCATCAAGATTATTGGTGACGTAGTGGGCTGTGGCACCAATAATTTTTACACCACGTTCAAATGCTTGCTTATAAGGTTGTGCACCAATAAAAGCAGGTAGGAAAGAATGATGAATATTGATGATTTTATTTTCAAATGCAGCAACAAAATGTGGCGTTAAAATACGCATGTATTTTGCTAAAATAACATAATCCGGTTGGTATTTTGCTACTGTCTCAATGATCTGTGCTTCGTGTTCCTCACGGCTAATACCGACATGAGAAACCGTGTGATAAGGTACATCAAATTTTTCTGCTAATTCAGCAAGGCTATCATAATTACCAACAACTGCGGCGATTTCAACATCCAAGCCGCCGTAGTAATTTTTCATTAAGATATCACCAAGACAATGCGCTTCTTTGGTTACTAAAATGACGATGCGTTTGCGACCAGCTGACACTAGTTTGCGGTGCGAGCCTGTTGGAAGAGCACTATCCAGATCGGTAAGCAAGGTTTCATCGTTGAATATGCCTTCGAGTTCGGTACGCATAAAAAAGCGATTATGGGTGTTATCAACAAATTCGGTATTATTGGTGATGTTGAGTTGATGCTTGTAACAGATGTTGGTGATTTTTGAGATAAGTCCTTTTTGATCGGGACAATCAGCCAGTAATATTTTCTTTTCCATGATTATATCTACTACTTTATTTGATGTGTAATTGTCTATGGCTAAACAAGATATTTGTTTCTACTATCTGTTTAGCCATATTTTCTGCTGGCGTTAACCACAGCACTTTTTGTGTTTTTGACCACTGCCACATAAACACAGATCATTTCGACCTTGCTTAAGCGGTGCCGGGTTTAGTTCACCCTGAGTATAAAACCATTGCTGGTCTTCAACGATGAAGTTAGAACGCTCATGCAGACATGCCTCTTCTTCACCATCTTGAAACCAAGCTTTGAATTCTACTATACCAGTTTCGCTTTCTTCATCACCTTGACTCATGATTATTTCTAATCGTAACCATTGAGTATTTTTCGCCGTATCGGCAATTAAATCTTCATTTAAATCGCGAATAAAATCAGGATGATGGGTTGCCATTAAATATACCGGCGCATTATGCACATAAGCACTATAACGCGAACGCATTAGTTGCTCGGCAGTTGCAGCCGCTGCTATCCCATAAATATATTTACCGCAGCAATCTTTAAAGGGCATTGCTAAACCACAACTACAAGGAGTATGCATAATGGCTCTTTATTTTGCTGGCGCAACAGGTGCGCGGGTACCAATTAATACGCTACCGTTTTGTCGAAATGAGAGGGTTTCTTTGCGTTTTGCAGAGATTAATAGTGCGCCATCATCATAAAACAAAAAGTTTTTCCAGTTGCGTTTAAATGTGCCCCAGTTCGTTTCAATCATATTGAAGCGTTCATAGCAAAAATAAACTTTACTGTTATCATCCCAGGTTAGATGCGCGAGCACTGCTTCAGGTAACTCATTATTATCGTCATCATCCCAAGCTGTTTGCCAGTCGGCTTCTTGTGACCAAGTCTTTTGGTCGTGTGGCCAGTCGCCTTTACTGAATTGATCGGTAAAATTACATTGCGAGCTAATCAGTTGGCTCCACAGTTGGCTGGCTCTGGCTTTACTAAATGGTTTGATATTAGCTAAATCATCACTGTTAACAGGTAACGATTTATGATTAAAGATCCATTTTCGAGAATAAGATTCAAGTTCTATATAATTCATTAATGCTACTGGCTATAAATAAAATTATTTTCAGTTTACAACATTATTAACCTGGGCGGTATTAATTACTCAACTGGCCGTAATTTAACTATTTGTAATGTTATTATAAAGTATATTTGTAGTGTTATTATAAAATCTCCTAGTGGTGTTATTATAATATATCCAATCAAATGTAAGACGTTGTTTAAACGGTCAGTTGGTTAACTTAAGGTATTCAAAGATGTTTCAACCGAGTCAATTTCAGCCGCAGTGGTGGATGCGTAATGCGCATTTACAAACCATGCTGCCGACGATTAATCTTCGCAATCTGGAGATACCGACAATCAATGAAAGGCTCGAGCTTGAAGATGGTGATTTTCTTGATCTTGCTTGGACCACGAAGCCAACTGTCGAGAATAATAAGCCGATTGTTATTATTTTCCATGGGCTTGAAGGCTCTGTCGAGTCTCCCTATGTGAAGGGCATTATGCGGGCGGTCAGTGCGGCGGGTTGGATTGGATTGGTGATGCATTTTCGGGGTTGCAGTGAAGAATCAAACCGTTTATTACGCGCTTATCATTCCGGTGATACCAGCGATGCCAGTTATGTGATTGGATTAATTGCCAAACGTTACCCGAATGCGCCTTTATTTGCGGTTGGCTATTCACTGGGTGGCAGCGTACTCACGCATTATTTGGCTCAAACCGGTACAAAATCACAGCTGTTAGCTGCTTCAATTGTTTCAGCGCCATTGCTGTTAGCGGAAAGTGCTGAGCGGATTAAAAAAGGTTTTTCCAAAGCCTATCAACGTCGATTGATTAAACGTTTACAAGCCAGCGTGGTGCGTAAGTTTGAACATTTAGACATGCGTTCAGCGTTAGACATGACCACCAAGCAAGTGAAGAAGCTCAATACCTTTGTTGAGTTTGACGATCGGGTTACGGCGCCGTTACATGGTTTTAAAGATGCACTGGATTATTATAGTCAATGCAGTAGTTTGCAATTTTTGCACAAGATCCAAACCCCAACCTTATTTATTCATGCCGAGGATGATCCGTTTTTAACCAAAAAGGTGATCCCAAAACTTGAAGACATGTCTGCGAATATAGCATTCGAATTAAGTCGTTATGGTGGTCATGTTGGCTTTGTCTATGGTTCAATTTTGAAGCCAAAATATTGGTTAGAAGAGCGAATTCCGACCTGGTTCCATGAATTCACGCCAAAATAGTAACAATCCTCATTAAATCAATTGTTAACGAGGATTATTTTGAGACGTTATCTACGACTGGTCTTATCTATTTGACAATCAATACTGGGCAATGCGCATGGCGGGTAACCGATTCAGCCACACTACCTATCAATATATGCTCTAAACCTGTGCGACCATGGCTGGCGATAACGATCATGTCGCAATCAAAATCGACAGCTGCTTGGACGATCTCTGTTGATGGATGTCCTTCCAAGACCGCCGTGTGTCGTGGAATACTAGGCTTGATGTCATTGGTTAATTCGTCTAGTTTTTCTTGGGTTATTTTTAGCATATGCTCGTGAATATCACTTGGCGTGATGGCGAGAACCTGAAAACTATCGAAGCCATGGATCTCATTAATCACACTGACTAAATGCAAGGTAGCGTCATGTTTGATTGCCATTTCTGCTGCATAGCCTAACGCTTTATTGGCCGTGTCTGAAAAGTCGGTAGGGCAAAGGATATTGTTAATGGTCATAATGAGGCTCCAGATAAAGATAAGACTAACTAAATAGTCGTGAAATAATGTATTTACACTACTAAATATACTCATTTGGGGATGGTAAACTGTTACTTAGATCATAAAATACTATTTAAATATTTTGCGATGGCTATTTCAGTATAGAACAAGGCGATGTAAGTTTTGAAAAGAGTTATAGGCTAGATAATCATTATTTTTTAGCTGAATATGGAGCACAAGGTTGGGCGTCGCTAACCGAGGTAATATAACAACATAGATAAAAGGCCTGCGCGCTATTTATAACCTGCTATCGCCAGCCCTAATCTAAGTTTCGTGTGATGTGAATATGACTAGAATTGCATTGCCATTTCTTCAGCGTTGTCATCTCTTAAGTTATCGATAAACTCGACACTCACTTTACGATCTCGTGGATATTGAATCAGTTCGCCGAGTTCTGCACTGGCGAGATCGGCACCAAATGATTGTACTTGAATATTATCTTCGTTTACGCCAAACGCAATCAGTTTATCTTGTACTGCCACTGCTCTTTGCTGGGCTAAATTTGCGTTCAGTTCTTCTTGGCCGCTCGGATCGGTATGGCCTGACAACACGATACTCATGCTTGGGTTTTCGATGAGGTAATCAGCAATTTGCATTAGTCGTGCTTGATTAGTTATATCAATTGCACTTTGATTAACTGCAAATAGTAGGTCCAGTTGTAAAGCATCCATGACCAGTTGTTGGTTTACTTCTTCTGTCTCTGAAATGTTTTGAATTTGCTGGTCCAAAATTAATACATCGTGTTGTAGTTGGTTATTTTGTAATTCACTGGCGAGTAAGTTCTCTGTCATTTGTTGGTTTTCTACCATCAACTGGTCAGATTCAATCGACTTATCCCAAGTATTATTAATCCAATCACCTGCTGCGACGCCAAGGACCAAACCAATCGGGCCGCCAGCAATGGTGCCAACGATAATGGTAGATGAAAATACTCCAGCTTTTTCCCAGTTTGTTAGTGGCTCTTGTTCTGCTGCATTGGCTGAGATGCTAGTACACGCCATTGACGTGATCAGTAATGTTTTTGCGAAGATAGATTTTTTCATGGTCAGTTCCCTTATTGGTGTAAGACTGCTTAACAAGCTATGACTCTATTAAAGCAACCAATAAAGGCTTTTTGCTGCCAACAAAATGACAAGTTAGGTATCAATAATGACGAAAAGTGACAGAGCTTGAAAACATTAAATGTCACGACATCCATTAATTGGACTGGCATTAAAAGTACTATTTACAGTATTATTTTTAGTACTACTTTCAATGCAATGAGATATGAAACGCACATTAATTAGTTTCGTTATCGCGTTTTTGTTATTTTAAGACCCTTATAACAAGGGCATCGCTATTTATGACAGGAAGGGACGAATGAAGGGTTATATATTGAAAGTATTGTTTTGTAGCGTGATGACTGGGCTATTAGCGGGTTGCTCTACGTCTGTGGATGACTTAGAGGTATATCATCATCCTGACCTTACGCTGCAGCAAGTGGCGGGGAAGGGGCTACTGCAAGGTGACAAACAGTTAAATATTCAATATCTTGGTGTCGGTGGTTACTTATTTCAATATGGTGAAGACAGTATTATGACTGCGCCCTCTTTTACCAATCCGAGTTTGATGAATGTGACGTTGCCACTGTCAATTGCAGCGGATCACGATCTTATTGATAAATTATTACCGTTACCAGCAAAGCAGGCTGAATTTATTTTAGTGGGCCATGCACATTATGATCATTTGCTGGATGTACCTTATATCATGCAGCAACATATGCCGACGACAACGGTTGTAGGTTCGACGACGATGGAAAGTATTGTCACCGCCGTTATTGATGATAAACGTGTGCTTGATATTACTGACTATGCTGCGGTTGGTAAACAGCCGGGCAGGTGGTTATATAACGATAATAATACTATCCGAATGATGCCAATTAAATCCGACCATGCACCGCACTTTATGGGCATAAAAGTAATGTCAGGAAAATATACTGAGCCTTTAACTGAATTGCCAAGTACTGCTTATGGCTGGAAAGAAGGACAAACCTACGCGTATGTTATCGATTTTTTAGACGCTCAACAGCAGTCCATTTACCGTATCCATTATCAAGATGCCGCCAGTAATTCGCCAGATGGATTGATGCCAGTAATGGCTGATACCAAGGCCGTTGATATGGCGATATTGTGTGTTGCGGCCTTTCATCAAGTTGATGATTACCCTGAGGCTATCTTGCAACAGACTAAACCGAGCATGATTGTTATGGGCCATTGGGAGGACTTCTTTGGTAATAACAGCTTCGATAACAACAGTTTTAATAATCATAGCCAAGCCCTGAAAGGAGTGAGGATGACCAATATCGATGATTTTATACAGCGGGTTGAAGCGGTTAAAACTGACGGTGCCACTGCAGTATTACCTGCGCCATTTTCATGGATTTCTGCTTATTAGCATATCTGCGCATTTAGTTTGAGTATAAACACTAAGTAAATTGAAATAACTAAGTCAGGGTCAGTGTAATAAAAACAAGGCATGAGTTTGTGGTTCATGCTTCTAGCTCATTAGTGTCTGAATGATGGCATAAATAGATTTATGCACGGCATTGAGTATGGCAATTAAGGTATGTTTACTCCCAGAAAATGACAACATGTCCGCTGGATGTGTTTCACAATTTGATCTGTATTCCGTTGTTGTGGCTGGAGCCACTAGAGAATACTTATTTTAGTTTCGCTAAATGGAGTTAGCACCAATGACTAAGAAAACACTTTCTAACAATATCTCTCTACTTACTGCATCGGTAGCTTTCGCGCTGAGTGCGGGAACTGCTCAGGCCAGCCTCGGCAACTTAGGCACAACATTTGGTTTATCACCTGTCGATATTGCCTCTGCTCAATCTTTTTCTTTATTTAATTCGCAATCATCTGCTGCTTATTACAATCCATCGGCACTCGCCACGGCAGACCAAGGCGAGATGTATGTTGGTTTATTATCAGCAACCCCAGATATTACTGCTGGTGAGCAAGCATTTGATGAAGCCACGCAACCAATACTTGCTGGCATGAATGTTAATGTGAGTAACTTATTTAATTTTTCTTATCCTATTTATTTTGGCTTGATTGCTGGTATCGAAAATTACGGTACTGAGATGATGGCGTTTAGCTCGTCAACATCAGAAACTGGTCAGTTAGCTAATTATGGTGAGAAACCATTGTTTGTTGCGGCATCGGGTTCAATCCAAATTATTCCTGGTTTAACTATTGGTGGTGGCGCGCAAGTGTCTTTACATGCTGATGCGGCGATGAATTTAGAAAGTGAATTGGATGGTACCGCTGCGGGCAATGAGAGTGTCGCCATTGCAGCAGAACCAGTTATCACCCCTATTGCCGGTATTACCTTAGATTTTGGCCGTATGATGTGTGGTAGTGATACAACTTGCTCGGGTAATGGTATTACTTTTGCTGCTGCTTTTCGTGGTGAAAGTTATGGTCAAGCCAATATTAAAGCGGCTGCCACTATTACCCAAACGGTCACAGACCTACCAATTAACTTATTAACGTATGATGCTTACCAGCCAGATATTATCTCTGCAGGCGTACGCTTTAAAGCGGGGATTGTTAGTTTAGCTTTGAGTGCTGAACAGCAAAGCTGGTCAGACTTAAATACCTTAATGTTAGACGACACAGTTAAAGACCAAGCGAGTGTTGGTTTTGAAGATATTATTATTCCCCGTGCCGGTATTGAGCTTAATTTTAACGATACGATTAAATTAATGGCCGGTGCAAGTTATGAAGTCTCACCTTTAGATCCTGAAGAAGCGACCTTGGATGTTAATTACCTTAGTGCTGACAAGTTAGTCGTGGGCGCAGGTTTTTCTTATTTTCATAAAGGGACTGGTTTAACGGCTTACCCTTGGCAGATTGATTTAGCCTATCAACTACAAGTGCTTGATCCAACGGACCATACTATTTCTCATCAAGACAGTGCTAATAATTCATCGGTTGAATTAGAAGGTACGGTATCAACAATTTCACTGTCATTCGCGACTAAGTTTTAAGGCGGCTTTATGAAAATCATTAACACTAAGTTTAATGCTTCTTTTAGCGCTTTTGTTAAGAGTAGCCTTGTTACTTCAGCCATTATGTTGAGTGGCTGTGGTGCTGAGTTACAAGACAATGAAACAACTGAAGACATAGTATTAACGGCCGAAGAAAGTCGAGCTGCATTAGCGGCGCGTCGAGCGAAAAGTTTATTTGATGCCCATGAGTTCTATTCATTCCCATCAAACGGCCAAGCAGATGTTGCGGTTAATACCTCGGTATTACTGTCATTTTCGCATCCGTTAGATACCTTTTTATCGCAAATTTTTAGCTTGACAGACAGTGCTGGTAATGTCGTTGAGGTAACATCGGTTGAAGTGACTGAGAGTAGTTTTGCGATCGATCCAGAAAACCCACAAGCTAATGGCTTAGCCTTTAAACCAGCGCAAACGCTAAAAGCGGGTGAGCAGTACACTGTCACTTACGCAGTTGGTTTGATTAACGAAGCGGATAGTAATAAAGAACTAACTGCAGCGCGTACTGCACAAGACCCGCTTACCTTCACCACTCGGTTAGCGAAAGATTCGGCTAATTTTGCTTTGGATACGGACGGTTTTTTCCCAAGCGATGAATTACCGTTTACGACGTTCACGACATTACGTCTACGCATGACTAATGACATTGATACCAAGACCTTAGTTACTGGTGATAGCTTTAAATTCCAGAAAGTCGGTACAAGTGAGCAAATTGCTGGTGATTTAATTGTCAAAGGTCGTTATATCACGTTTGATCCGGCGACAGATCTTGATGTTGATGGCAGTTATGAACTTATCGTCAGTGATGGCGTTAAAGACAAGGCGGGTAACAGCTTTACGGGTTTAGAAAAAACCTTCACGGTATTAGATTCAGGTGAGCATGCATTTAAACCAATGAACGTCACCATGAATGATAATAGCCAAGCATCACCTTACTCTGGGGAGTTGACCAATGCGGTAACGATAAAGTCGGTGCTGATTGGTGGTAATGATACGACCTATGTGGACTCAGATTTAGTGACTGAATTAGCGAACTTGGGTAACTTTGATGACGCTACGCCACTGGTTATTCGTAAAGGTTCTATTTTAAATAGCTCTAGCTTAACAGTGAAAGTGGGCGGTGAATTCCCGACTGGTTTCGATACCGGTAATATTCGTATGACTAACATTTCTGATGCCACCGGTTATTTAATTAATAATACCAGCTCAGAGCATAAGTACGCACCTAAGCAATTACATCTGTTTATGGATGTCGCTATGACGACTGATGGTTACGACGAAGCCGGTAAGCTCAATGGCAAAGCCAATGGTGGTTTAAGTCAGAATATCATGCATCTTGAATTGATGGGTACCGTGAGAACGGAAGGCGCAGCGATGATTATTGATGCGGTCAGTGAAATTGATGTGAAGATCTTAGGCGTTGATAATGCTCACGCACAAGTATCATTCCATATGGAATCGTATACTGCGGATGCAACCCCTGAAGCCGTCGTTGATACCTTATCGCCACAATTCCAATCTGCTTATCCGGCGGAGAATATTACCCACTTTAGTTTGGGCGATAATGTTATCGTTACTTATGACGAACCGCTTGATTTAGCCTCGTTAGAAAGTCTTGTGTTGAGAGATGAAAACGGGACTCGGGTTGACGCAATCATTAGTCAAGATGGCTCATCGATTGTGATAGATCCTGTTGCTAGCTTATCTTCGGCAACGGATTATACCATTACTGGTAGTATTCGTGATTTAGCGGGTAATCCAGCAGCCGTGCAGCAAACATTGACCACACCCTATAAAGCCCAAGCATTAAGACAAACATCGCCTATGGTTGAAGGCACCGTTCCTGGTTATACCTGTGCACTGATTGAAGCTAACTATGCTAATGATATAGCCGGTCGTTGTGATGGTGGATTAGCTGATGATGATAAGTTTAATATCTTTAGTTTACAGGCCGAACGCGACATCTTTATTGCCTTTAGTCAGCCAATCGACAAAGCAAGTTTAATACTTGGTAGTAGCTGTAATAGTGGTTCATTCCGCGTTGAAGTTGTGAATAGTGCTGGTGTTTGTCAGTCAACGGTACCGGGTGTGATGGAGTATGATAATAAGATCTTAACCTTCTCGCCAACGGATAATTGGCAAGATCAAGGCGCGAATGTTTATCAGTATTCGTTAATCTCACAGGAGAATGCCACGCAAGCGCAAGTCGATTGTACTAATGGCTCTGCGATCTGTAGTGAAGCCGGTTATGCATTACAGACGACATTATTGAAAGAGTCGAGTGCTGAAGACCAAGGCGGCCCTGATATCCGCATTCCGTTTAGAGCTGCTCCTACCGATAAATTTGTATTTAACCCACTGATGATGCCTACGACAGATAGTAACCGTGATTACCGTTGGAATGAAGGCGCTGAAACGCTTACCAGTAACTATGCAAAATTAAGAGTACAAGAGGGTAGCTTTGGTGGTCTACTGACAGCTGCTCAAACGGGTTGTGCTATTGGTACTCGTTGTGATGAAAATTATTCGAAGACTTTTATTAGCGCCTTTATGCCAACAGAAGTGGGGGAGTACGATGCTATTAATAATCGTATTCCGGTAACTATTCATGCTCAACAGATGATCTCATCAGATGTTTATGTACAAGCTAAGTTAATTGGTATTATCAATTCTGATACCCCGACTGGCACTATGATTATGCGTCCGCGTTATCCTACTGTTGATGGTAAAACAGTGGTGCCAACGGGTTATATTATTTGGAATGAAGAGACGCAGCAACTTAACTTTATTATTGAACTTGATGTATATATGGATTCGCCAAATATGCATGTAACCTTAGACTTATCGCATAACTTACACAGTTATCCAATCACCATGGATCTGCAAGGACCTATTGAGTTCTTAGATGATGGTCGTATGGAGATTAGTTTAAGTAATAAAAACAATATCGAGATTGATGTAAGTATTGGTGGTGGAAGCGCCACTATGACGCTCGAGTTAGTACCTGGCGCGGTATCACTTAGGCAGATTTCATTACCGATGAAGTAATGATGGCGTAGTTATTTATTACTTTAGCGAAAACCAAGGCCGCACATTTCATAAATAGAAATGTGCGGCCTTTATTCATTCAGTTTTACCTTTTTATTTTGCTAATTTTATTGTTTCAATGCTATCCGCTTGGCTAAGCGGTGTAAGTTGCCCACATCGATTGAAAGCTGGCGCGCCGTTGCAGCCCAGTTATTATCATTTTCTTGCAGTGCATTAGTGATCAACTGTCGTTGAAATTGTTCGGTGGCCTCGCGTAAATTATCCACGGGGATATTCGTCACGGCGAGTGTCGGTTGCGTGATCACATCTGTTACTTCAAGTGGGGAATGTTCAATCCTAAAATGTGAAGGTTGTAGTATCACTAATTCATCTTTAGCTTCTGCTTTGGCGAGAATAGCAGCACGATTAATGCTGTGTTCTAGTTCGCGGATGTTCCCTGGCCATGGATAACTCATCAGTGTTTTTTGGCAAGCAGTACTTAAACTCAAATGGCTTAATTGCAACTTGCTGCGACAGCGTTCCATAAAGAAACCGGCCAATAATAGAATGTCTTCGCCGCGTTCACGTAAAGGCGATACCATAATAGGAAAGACACTCAGGCGATGGTAAAGATCAGCCCTAAATCGACCTGCAAGGACTTCCTCTTTTAAGTCTTTATTGGTTGCCGCTATGATGCGAGTATCGACTTTTAAATTGCGGTCATCACCAATACGCTGTAAATCACCATATTGTAGAACCCGCAGTAATTTTGCTTGTAAAGTCAGGGTTAACTCGCCAATTTCATCAAGAAATAAGGTGCCTTTATCGGCTAATTCAAACTTACCACTGCGATTACTGATAGCGCCGGTAAAGGCGCCTTTGACATGGCCAAACAGCTCACTTTCGGCGATAGATTCGGGTAATGCTGCGCAGTTAAGGTAGATCAGCGGTTTATCTGCTCGGGACGATTGCTGGTGGATTGCGGTGGCAACGAGTTCCTTACCCACCCCTGTTTCACCCAATATCAAAGCCGTCATATCGGTGCTGGCCACAACGCTGATTTCTTTTTTTAAGGCTTGGACTTGCACTGACTGACCAATAATTTCAGTGTTACTTTGTGGTTGATGTTTGGCTGGGTCGGACTCTGCCATGGTGCCTGCCACTTTTTCCAGCTTATCCATCAATAACGCGATATTTAGTGTCGCTGCTGCCAATGCACTTACGGTGCGTAGTTCATCATTGCTGAAGTTATCAAACTGGTGAGGATTAAAACCATCGATAGTTAGCGCACCAATCAGGCGTTGATTTGCCATTAAGGGCAAGCCGACACACGCATGCACATGCAAATCACCTTGGTGCGAAGTAATAAGGGCATCATAAGGGTCGGGTAGGTCGCTATCCGCTGGAAATCTGACGACATCACCGGCTCTCGCAATCGCTTCTAATCTTGGGTGCTCATTGATATTAAATTGCCTGCCTAATACATCTGCACTCAGACCATTAATGGCTAAGGGTTTGAAATGTTGCCCTTTAAACTCTAACAGTGCCGATGCATCGCAGTTGAATAGCTTGCGCATGGTGGTGAGTAAGCGTTCGAAGCGATCTTGACTGGAAATATTGGTGGTTAAATCCAAGGCGATATGGATAAGATCTTTAGTATCATGCTGCATAGTTATAATCATATAAAAGACTGTCTTATCGACAGTGTATAGTCATAATGACAATGTGTAAAGGTAGTCATTATGACAGTGATCGTATGTCATATATATTAAAATCAACAAGTTAACTTTTGGCACGGTAGATGCAATTACTAGAGTATATAAATTCGTAAACTCTTTAATTGGAATACAATATGACTATTCATGTGAAAAGTAATATCTCTTGGGTTGGACAACGTGATTGGGAAGTGCGTGATTTTCACGGTACTGAATTTAAAACTGAAAAAGGCACAAGTTATAATAGTTATCTGATTCAAGAGGAAAAAACGGTATTAATCGATACGGTTGACCACAAATTTTGTTACGAGTTTATTCAACAATTAGAATTAGAAATAGACCTTAACAAAATTGATTACATTGTTATTAACCACGCAGAAGAAGACCACGCAGGTGCACTAGCGGCGTTGTTAAATAAAATTCCCAATACGCCGATTTATTGTACCGAAAATGCCATTGATTCAATTGTAGGCCATCATCACCAGCCAGATTGGAATTTCAATGTGGTGAAGACGGGTGACAGTTTAGATTTGGGTAATGGCAAGCAGTTAGTGTTTATTGAAACCCCGATGCTGCATTGGCCTGACAGTATGATGACGTATATGACCGGGGATGCAGTACTGTTTAGTAACGATGCATTTGGTCAGCATTATTGTGATGAACGTTTATTTAATGATGAAGTCGATACTAAAGAGTTAATGGATCAGTGCCTGCGTTATTATGCCAATATTCTTACACCATTCAGTGCGTTGGTTACCGCTAAGATCAAAGAAGTATTAAGCTTGAATGTACCTGTTGATATGATTGCAACGGCGCACGGTGTGGTATGGCGTGACAACCCAATTCAGATTATTGAGCAATATCTAACGTGGGCAGATAAATATCAAGAAGACCGCATTACTATTTTTTATGATTCAATGTCGAACAATACCCGGATGATGGCGGATGCGATTGCTCAAGGTATCCATGAGGTTGATAGTCAGGTTGCGGTGAAAGTATTTAATGTAGCACGTCATGATAAAAACGAAATTTTATCCAATGCCTTTATTTCCAAAGGTGTGCTAGTCGGTTCATCAACGATGAATAACGTGATGATGCCGAAAGTAGCTGGCATGCTTGAAGAGATCACTGGTCTGCGTTTTAAAAATAAAAAAGCAGCTGCATTTGGCAGTTATGGTTGGAATGGTGGCGCCATTGATCGCATTGAAAGCCGCTTAGACGACGCTGGTTTTGAACGCTTCGAAAGTCTTAAAACGAAGTGGCGACCAGACGGTAAAGCAATATTAGCCTGCCGTGAATATGGCCGTATGATCGCCAAAGAGTGGGCACTAACAAGCGCCGCTGTCGTTAATGTATCTGTACCTGCAGCAAATCAAGCAATACAAGAACAGGCAGTACAAGAAACAGCGCCAGAATCACAGCCACAAGCAGTTGCAAAGTCGATACCAGAAAATCCGGTTGTCCAATTTGATGTAGATAGCTCGATGTTATGCACTGTCTGCCAGTGGGTATACGATCCTGCGCAAGGTGAGCCGAATCAAGATGTCGCCCCCGGCACTGCATGGTCAGATGTACCGGATTACTTCCTCTGCCCTGAATGCGGGTTAGGTAAGGATGTATTCGAAGAAATAAAAACCAAGAAGGCGGTAGCATGATTGGTGGTAATGAAAAATCAGTCGTTATCATAGGCAGTGGCTTTGCTGCCTATCAATTAGTTAAATCAATCCGTCGTGCAAATCAGGAACAAGCCATCATTGTCATCACAGCAGGTAGTGGCGATGATTATGTTAAGCCAGAATTAAGCCATGTATTTAGTAAAAAACTCACAGCGCAAGACATGGTCAAGCAAAGCGGCACTGACTTTGCCGCGGAATATAATATTACCCTGATGAACCATACTCGTGTTGATGACATTAATCGCACCGAAAAAACGGTGAGTTGTCAGGGTATCGCAATCGCCTACGAAAATTTAGTACTGGCAACAGGCGCGCAATCATTTGTGCCCTTTGTTGATGGTGATGCGGCGAAAGACATTATTACCTTGAATAGTCTGGAGGAGTATCAGCAGTCACAAGATAAGTTGGCTGCGGCTAAATCGGTATTGGTGGTTGGTGCGGGCTTAGTGGGGACTGAAATCGCGATGGATTTAGCCATTGCTGATTATAAGGTGATATTAAGTGATCGTGCTGATGCATTATTACCGAGTTTATTACCTGAATTTGTGTCATCTCAGCTTTACCAAACCATGAGAAGACAAGGGGTGGAATTACAACTGGGTAATGAGCTCAGTAGTATGACTAAAATAGACACTGGCATTACGGTTAGCTTTAAGAACGGGCATACCGCTAAAGTTGATAGTGTGGTGTGCGCAGCAGGTTTGAAACCTAGTACGGCATTAGCCAGTCAAGCTGGTTTAGCCGTTAATCGCGGCATTGTTGTTGATAAACAGTTAAGCACAAATGATCCACATATCTTTGCCATTGGTGATTGCGCTGAGATTGACGGTAAACATTTAGCGTTTTTACAACCAATAATACTCAGTGCTAATACGTTAGCGAAAACCCTAACAGGCGCTGTGAGCGAAGTTATGTTTCCGGCGATGTTAGTTAAAGTGAAAACACCACTATTTCCAATTCAATTAAGCGGCAATACCACAGCTACTGATGCGAATTGGCAAGTAGAGTTGACGACATCGGGTATGACGGCAAAGGCTTATGATAGTGCAGAGCAACTAATTGGTTTTGTGGTGACACAAGCGAATATGCCTGAAGCATTTAAGTTATTACGCTTGTTGCCTAAGGTGATGAACTGATGTAATCATTGAATGATTCATTCTAAAAAAACAACAGGTTTAAATTATAAACCTGTTGTTTTTATCTCGCTAGATTGAGTTGTTATACTGTTCTGGATGCCATTGGATGAGTCGAATTAAGTTGGAGTAAGTCCCACAGATTACCATACAGATCTTCAAATACGGCAACCGTACCATAATCTTGTTCTTGTGGTTCTCTAATGAATTTGATGCCATCAGATACCATGCGATTATAGTCTCGCCAAAAGTCATCAGTACTTAAAAACAGAAATACACGACCGCCGGATTGATTGCCGACGAAATCATGTTGTTCAGGCTTAGATGCACGAGCTAATAATAAAGTGACGCCATTAGAACCGGGTGGTGAAACAACTACCCAGCGTTTATCTTGCTCTGCTTGATAAGTATCTTCAATGAGTTCAAATTTTAGCTTGTTGACATAAAAATCAATTGCTTCATCATAATCTTTAACAACAATGGCAACGTGTATTATTGATTGTTTCAATCTGGTATTCCTTCGTATTCAGTCGATAATTTTAACTTAATCTTACTTCAAGTAGCGGCTTTCTAAATGACGTCTAAAGTGCGTAGGGTTTAGAGTTTCGCCCGTTGCTTGCTTCACTAAGTCATTAGTACTTAACAAGGACGCATTTTGCCAAATGTTGGTTTTAAGCCAAGTGAAGATAGGGGATAAATCGCCGCTAGTAATGATTGCCGAAACATCCATTTCTTGCTTAATCGTGGTCATGAATTGCGCAGCATACATAGCGCCTAGTGTATAAGACGGGAAGTAACCAAAGCTACCATCAGTCCAATGCACGTCTTGCATACAACCATTACGGTAATTACCTTTGGTATCCACACCTAAGTACTGCTGCATTTTAAGCGCCCATAACTCAGGGATATCATCTACTTCGATATCGCCATTCATTAATGCTTGTTCAATTTCATAACGTAGCATGACGTGCGCAGGGTAAGTCACTTCATCGGCATCAACACGGATGAAGTCAGGCTTTACGCGGGTATAACACTGGCTTAAGTTTAATGGGCTATAAATAGCGCTATCTATGCCGCCAAATGCTTGTTTAATTTCTGGCGTTAGCAAAGTTAAAAACTCTTCACTACGACCTAATTGCATTTCAAATAACAGACTTTGGCTTTCATGAATACCCATTGAACGCGCTTGGCCCACAGGTAAGTGGTTCAATGCTGTTGGTAAGCCTTGTTCATAACGCGCGTGACCTGTTTCATGGACTACGCCCATTAGACTTTGGGTAAAATCATCTTCTTCATAACGCGTGGTAATACGCACATCTGAAGCTACACCACCGCAGAATGGGTGCGCTGAAACGTCAAGACGACCGTGGTCAAAATCAAAACCTAAGGTCTGCATGGTTTTTAATCCCAGTTGTTGTTGTGCGGCAATCGGGAAGTGACCTGTTGGCATGATGACATTGTCTGATTTTTGTTTTTCTTGTGCAACTAGCGTTAGTTCTGGTAACCATGACTTAACGTCATCAAAGATCGGATCAAGCTGTGCGCTGGTCATGCCTGGTTCGTACAAATCCATCAAGGCGTCATAGTTGCTGCAGTTGTTGGCTTGTGCGCGAATGCTTGCTTCTTCACGTGACAGCTCAACCACTGTTTTTAAGTTTTTCGCAAAACTAGCCCAGTCGTTTTCTTTACGTTGGGTACGCCAAGCGTGTTCACATTTAGAACCAGCTAACGATTGAGCTGAAACTAACGCTTCAGGTACTATGTTAGCTTGCTGCCAGCTGCGATCTATTTCCGCCAAGCTCGCCTGTTGTTCTGTCGATAATTGGTCTGA
The DNA here is from genome assembly GCF_002836355.1 of Moritella sp. Urea-trap-13. NCBI lineage: Bacteria > Pseudomonadati > Pseudomonadota > Gammaproteobacteria > Alteromonadales > Moritellaceae > Moritella > Moritella sp. Urea-trap-13. The sequence continues at coordinate 376,829 of NZ_PJCA01000001.1, read as the reverse complement.
TTGCGCTTGTTTAATTAAATCGGCAAGTTGTGGTGCAGTGCTTTGCTGGTGGATCATGACAGCAAGTTCAGCCATCGCTTCAGAGCGTGCTTCGTTACCGCCAGCAGGCATCATTGCTGCTTGGTCCCAGCCACAAATAGAAGACAAATGGCTTAGATTATGGATCTTTTTAAAATGCTTAGAGAGCTGTTCATAGGCTGATTTTGTTGTCATGTTCATTCCAAAGTTGGATAAGAGGAAAGGGAGAATGCTAACCAGATTTGGCTAAAATGTTGTCTAATACTCTAAACGGTAAAACACGCTTTAACAAGGCAAATAAATAGGTTGGGAAGGTCACGTAATAACGCACCTTAGGTCGGTTACTTTCAATCGCATGAATCAGCGCTTTGGTGACGGCTTCAGGCCCTAAAGTAAATTTATTGCTGACGTCTTTTTTACCCAAGCGACTAATTTGTTGTTGATAATCTTTATTGTGCACGCTGTTCTCAATATCAATGTGTTCTTGAAAGGCTGCTAATGCATTAGCTCTGAACTGGCTAACAATCGGTCCCGGTTCAATTAATGAGACCTTGATTGGCGAGTCTCTTAGCTCTAAGCGTAGCGTGTCTGTTAAGCCTTCGATTGCGAATTTGCTGGCGTTATAGGCGCCGCGATACTTCATTGCCACCAAGCCTAATACTGAACTGTTTTGGATGATGCGACCATGACCATTAGCGCGCATTAATGGAATTATTTGTGTCGTCAGTTCGTGCCAGCCAAATACATTAGCTTCAAATTGTTCACGCAATGCATCCGTCGGTAAGTCCTCGACCGCACCGGGTTGGCCATAAGCACCGTTATTAAACAGTACATCAATCTTACCCTCTGTGAGCTTAACGATATGGGTAACGGCTGCAGTGATAGATTCTGTCGAGCTTAAGTCTAGCTGCACACTTTCAAAACCTTGGGCAATTAACGCTGCTACGTCTGCTGGTTTTCTTGCTGTAGCAAAAATACGATAACCCGCGGCTTTAAGTGTGGTTGCAGCGTGATAGCCTATCCCTGTTGAAGCCCCAGTGATGAGTACTGTTTGCATTTAAGAGTATCCTTTGCTGTTTCAAGCTTAATAAATCGCTGATAGTTTTGTTCGGCATTAGCTATTAATTATTAGCTATAAATAATAATGAAGTGTGGCATGAAATTCAGGCACAAAAAAGCCCGTGACTCGGTTTAAATAGAGTCACGGGCTTAAGCGTTACTTATGCTAACGAAGATTAACCTTGTTCTAGTAATCTACGTAGATCAATAACTGCCGCGTTCGCACGAGACAGATAGTTTGCCATTACCAGAGAGTGGTTAGCAAAAAAACCAAAACCAGCACCATTAAGAATCATCGGGCTGCCGACAGGCTGAAGTGATGCTTCTAATTCAAGGATGATTTGGTCAACACTTGCTAAGGCATTTTTTTTCTGTAATACGCCTTTAAAATCAATACGTGCTGCTTTTAGGTAGTGATATAGCGCCCAAGAAGAACCACGTGCTTCCCAGAATACATTATCGATTTCTAACCATGGGGTTTTAACGTTAGAGCCTGACTCTGTGAATGTTGATTGCTCAGCACCAAGATCACCGGATAAATCAGTGTTAATACGGTATTGACCAACAGACGCACTTAAACGCTGTGATAATGAACCAAGACGTTTCTCAACTTGTTTGAACCATTCTGCAAGGTTATCAGCACGGGCATAAAATTGTGCATTTTTTGATTGTGAATCGTTTAATTTATCTAGGTATGTTTGCAGTTCAGCAATGGTTTTTTTGTATTCAGAATTGGCATTGGTTGGGAATAAACGCGTGTGTTCAACATTTAACGAACCGTGTGCTTTTTGTAGGTCTTTATTTTCAGTTGACTGTGTTTGTGAACGACTTAAATCACGGCGTAACACTAACATAAGGTCACGAGACTGTTCTAATAAACCATATTCCCACGATGGCATGTTATCCATCAAGATTGCTGGTGGTAATACTGAATTACTCAGGTAACCGCCATTTTTTTCATCTAACGTTTGAATCGATTTAATTAGCGTTGCCGTCATGTAAGAACCAACCGCTATATCGGCATTATTTTTAGTCAGTTCTTCCGTAACTTGTGTTGGACTAAAATTGTCTGGTTCAACACTCCAATAAACTGAAATGGCATAAAAGATAATGCTGACAGTAGCAATACCCGCAATGATTTTAGATTTACTCATCTGGTCGTTCCCTCGAATAATACGTTAGGTTAGTAATATTTACTCTAGTGTAACTCGCTGAAATGTTTGCAACAAGCTTAATCACCATATTAAAAAAGGCTGGCTTAAGGCCACCTAAAATAGGTTATGATTTTTTAATTCTGACCACATGCATAATCTCTACCTTGAAGCCAGCAACGGTTTCGACCTCTGGGTAGTAAGTAAGATTAACACTTGCGCCGGTTAACGATTTATACGCTTTTTTACGTTTAAACTTAAACGGTACAGTGTGGCCTTTAATCATCACGGTATTGAGAAACCACTCGTTTTTCTCTCGCTGTACGTGAGAGATCACCTTTTGCAGTTCTGAATGGGTTAATCCTGGGTGTTTCTTGAGTAGTTTATCGGGATCTGAAGCCATTTTTTTTGTCTCGTCGTGTTGCTGTTATTTGCATATCGTCGTTACGAGCCATTATTAACGTGGTGATCGTAGCTTGATAATATTGATGAACTGGTATGAGTATATCTCAAAATAACGTTAAACTTTGTTTATTGACGCTATTTTTCAGGTTTACAGGTGTAAATATGATATAAACTAAGGGGTAATATTAACTCCCTTTCGATAATGATATTAGGGGAAACAGGGAGAAAGATGTGAGACAAAATACACGTCACCAAAAAATAATTTCGTTGGTTAAAGAAGAAGGGTTTGTCAGTACTGAAGTGTTGGTTGAACACTTTTCAGTAAGTCCGCAAACCATCCGCAGAGATTTAAATGAATTAGCTGAAAACAATTTAGTGCGTCGTCATCATGGTGGTGCATCACTATTAGAAAGCAGTGTTGTTAACGATTCATACGTTAACCGTAAGCAGAAAACAGCCAAAGAAAAAATGAAAATCGCACAGGCGATGGCTGAGTTAATTCCAGATGGTTCATCACTATTTATTGATATTGGTACCACGTCTGAAGCATTAGCGCGTGCATTACTTAATCATAACAATTTACGCGTTGTCACCAATAATCTCAATGTAGCCACTATTTTGATGCAAAAACCCGACTTCAGAGTCATTGTTGCTGGTGGTGAAGTACGTAATAAAGATGCTGGTGTGGTTGGCGAAGCGACCGTTGACTTTATTAAGCAGTTTAGAATGGATTTTGGCATCGTTACTATCAGTGGTTTGGATATGGATGGTTCATTACTTGATTTCGATTATCAAGAAGTGCGGGTAACACAAGCGATCATCGAGTGCTCACAAGAAGTGTTCTTACCGGTCGATCATACTAAATTTGGCCGTAATGCCATGGTCAATATTGGTAATATTAATCAGGTGAATAAATTGTTTACCGACATTGAGCCACCAGAAGAACTGGCTAAATTATTACAATTACACCAAGTTGAATCGATAGTCTGCGAAGCAAGTTCAGACAGCTAAAAATTATTATATAGAAAATAACAAATTAAATAATTAAGAGAAGGGAGTATCTCGTGATCCGTGTTGTGTTTAATCAAAAAGGTGGCGTAGGTAAATCTACGATCTGCAGTAATTTGGCAGCGATTGCTGCATCAGAAGGCAAGCGCACTTTGATTATCGACTTAGATAGTCAATGTAATACCAGTGCTTATTTATTAGGGAATGATTATAAAGTTGATTTCAGTGTTGCTGAGTTTTTTGAGCAGACCTTAAATATCATCATGAAAGGGCGACCTTATCATGATTTTATTACCCCCACTGCATTTCCTAATTTATCTATTATGCCTGCATCTGAATTATTGGGTGACTTGATTGTTAAATTAGAACAACGTCATAAAATCTATAAATTACGTGATGCGATGGTGAAATTAAAGCGTGATTATGATGAAGTGTATATAGATACGCCCCCAGCCTTTAATTTTTACAGTTTGTCAGCCTTGATTGCTGCAGATAGTTGTTTGATTCCTTTCGATTGTGATGATTTTTCCCGTCGTGGGTTATACAGTTTGTTAGCCAACATTGAAGAAACACGCCAAGATCACAATGATAAATTACGAGTCGAAGGGATTGTGGTGAATCAATATCAAGGGCAAGCCAGCTTACCTAAAAAACTGGTTGCAGAACTAAGGGCTGAAAATTTACCGATTTTAAATACCCTGATCCACAGTTCAGTGAAAGTAAAAGAATCACATAATATCTCCCAACCCTTGATCAATTGTGCGCCGAAGCATAAAGTGACGCAGCAATTTTGTGATCTGTACGCTGAGATCTCTGCATAATACTAAATTAAGTTATTTTTTGATCCCCATACTTTAATACTCAGTATGGGTTTTTTTATTCATAATCTTTTTAAATGACCGTGCGTATGCCGTGTCAATTAAGTTGTAAGTAAGGTAGTTATGACTGTCAATATCAATGATTTAGAATCATTTTTTCGTAATATACAAAAAACGATTATCACGGCTTTTCAAGCGGAAGAAACCAACGGCGAGTTTATCGCCGACAATTGGACTAGCCATTTAGGTCAGGGTACAAGTTGTGTATTACGTGATGGCAAAGTATATGAAAGTGCTGGTGTGAACTTTTCGATGGTGAGCGGTGATAAATTACCGGCTGCTGCATCGGCTAAGCGTCCACAGTTTACTGGTATGTCATACCAAGCTATGGGCGTATCTGTGGTTGTGCATCCGCGTAATCCACATGCACCAACAAGTCATGCCAACGTACGAATGTTCATGGTGACTGATAATGATGGTCAACAACATTGGTGGTTAGGTGGTGGGTTCGATTTAACGCCAATTCATTTATATGCCGATGATGCCTGTCATTTCCACACCGTAGCATGTGATGCTGTGACCCCATTTGGTGATGACTTGTATGCAAAATTCAAACAAGACGCAGATGATTACTTCTATATGCCACACCGTGAAGAATATCGTGGTATCGGCGGTATTATTTATGATGATCTGAATGAATGGGATATCGACAAAAGCTTAAGCTTTATTGAGTCTGTAGCTAAAGGGTATATCCAAGCTTATGCACCGATTGTCGCGAAACGTAAAAATCAGCCATATACTGAACAAGAACGTCAGTTCCAATTGTTCCGTCGTACCCGTTATGCCGAATTTAATTTGATTGTCGACCGTGGCACTATTTTTGGTTTGCAAAGTAAAGGCCGCACAAAATCAATTTTGATGTCGATGCCACCACTTGCTAGCTGGCACTATGATGATTTAGAACCACAGAACGAAGCGCAACAAGCGTTAGTCGATGTCGTCACACAACCACGAGCCTGGGTATAGTATTTAATTCAAACCACGCTTAATCGCGTGGTTTTTTAATGCCCTTCATTTTAGCAAATGATGATTGGTTTGCTATTCTTGTTAAATCCTAATGATAAAGTTGAAGTAATAATGAAAATTATAGTTTTATTATTGATGTTATTGGTGCCTAGCCTGTCTTTTGTACAAGCATCTTCGCCACAAGCTGTTTCACCACAACTAGCTACCCAACAAGTAACCTCACCACAAATAGAAAAGCTAAATAATCTCGATAATGACATCTCGGAGTTATATAACGAGTCAAAAAACATGACTGGTACAGCCAGAGATGTCGTTCGTTTACAATTATTAAATAAAAATGATGCTCTGCGAGAAATGATTCAAGATCTTATTGATGAGCGTACAGATGAGACTCACGGCATCTTGTTAAAGCAAGTTAATCAGCAGGTGGAGTTTATTGCAGACGCGTCAAAGTATCTGTTAAATAAGATCGCAATGACTGAAAAAGTGTTAGAACAAGAAACCAATGAAGGTAAATTATCAGCGCAAAAATCATTGGATGAATCTCGTCGTTTTTCAACGCGATTATTAGCCGATCAGTGGACCAACTATCAATGGTTAAAGTTACTCGATCAATCAGCACCAGCAAAAGAAAAAGCCTTAATTGGTGATATTGAGCGTCGACTTGGATTCATGTCTGCGTCTTTGACTTTTGATAATCAACAAGAAGCATTGTTGAGTAAGCAGCTTAAGTCGGCTACCGAAGGTGAGAAAACTGCAATACAGTTAGAGCATATTATTGCCCAACGTAAAGTAAATAACGATATCACTACGTTACAATTTTTAGTGACGCTTGCCGATAAAATGTCTTTAGACACGACGCAATATAAACAACAGCTGTTTGAAGCCACTGGTACATTGACTGATGAATTACTTAATGTGGATTTAATCTTGTCGATCGTGTCGACTTGGGGTGAGGGCGCTGGCGAGTGGTTAGCCAACAATGCACCGGAATTATTATTCAAGCTATTAATTTTTGTCGCGATTATTTTAGCGTTCCGTTGGTTGAAAAAACTAACCCGTAAAATGGTGAAAAGAGCGGTGTCGTCACCGAACTTGCAATTGTCGCGCTTGATACAAGATTTCTTTACTTCGATGTCGGGTAATGTTGTGTTTGCGGTTGGTTTGCTTATCGCATTGTCACAAGTGGGGGTTGATTTAACGCCAATCTTAACTGGTTTTGGTGTGGCAGGTTTAGTGATTGGTTTTGCATTGCAAGATACCTTGTCGAACTTTGCTTCGGGCATGATGCTGCTGATCTATCGTCCTTTTGATGAAGGTGATTTTGTTGAAGCGGGTGGTGTATCAGGTAAAGTGGCTCATATGAGTCTGGTGAATACCACGATCAAAACCTTTGATAACCAAGTTATTATCGTGCCGAACAGTAAAATATGGGGCGATATCATTAAAAATATCACCCATGAACGTGTACGCCGTGTGGATATGGTATTTGGTATTGGTTATAGCGATGATATCGCGCTAGCTGAAACGGTATTGGCTGATATTGTGCTGTCACATGCTTTGGTATTAAAGAACCCTGAAACAATGATCAAGCTGCATACGTTAAATACCTCTTCGGTTGATTTTATTGTTCGCCCTTGGGTGAAAACAGAAGATTATTGGGATGTGTACTGGGATATCACGCGTGAAGTGAAAATACGTTTTGATAAAGAAGGCTTGTCGATCCCATTCCCACAACAAGATGTGCATCTGCACATGGTAGATAAAGCCGCTGAATAAGAGTTGGATTTAATTACTGCCGTCGGTCTTAATTTGGACTGGCGGTAGTATCACTTCTATAATGAAATGACTTAATGTGATGATTAATTGCGGTTGGAGAAACTTAAATGAATAAAATAGTGTTAATAATTTTGGCTATATTGCTACCACCTGTCGCTGTATTTCTTAACAATGGCGCTGGTAAAGACTTGCTGATTAATATCCTACTTTGCTTCTTGTTTGTTATCCCTGGCATGCTGCATGCGCTTTGGTTAGTACTGAAATAGGTATTGTAGATATGCATTATTTATCACACCGATAGTACAGAGCATGCATTGGGTGTGTCATTAGGTCTGCGCTTCATGTGACCTAATATGTTTGGAAAAATCTTTAATAATTGCTGCCGTCGTTCCCCATATCGGATACTTACCCCAAGGCATAAACATCACTTCACGGTATTTACCTTTAAATAAACTTTTTTCAATAATATGATTATCATCATCAAGTAAAAAAGCTAAGGGTACCTCAAAAATTTCATCCACTTCGTTAGGATCAATTTTAGATTCATAATCATCATCGACTAAGGCAACGACGGGGGTGACATAATAACGGCTAACCGTTACTCTGCTCGGTAAGGTGCCTAATACGGTGATTTTATTGGCTGGAATACCAATTTCTTCGTGGGTTTCACGTAATGCCGTGGCAATCGCTGAGCTATCGGTTTTTTCTGTTTTTCCACCCGGCAAGGCAATTTGGCCACTGTGATGACGCAAATGTGACGCTCGGCGAGTGAGAATTAAATTGAGCTGTTGCTCGCGTTCAACAATCAGAAATAGAACGGCTGCGGGGGTAAATACCTTGGTTAATTTACTGATCGGCTCACGGCTTGGTGAGAGTACAAAGCGTGAAGTTAACGAATCTATATCCATATGCGTCCCTGCAACTTGTTATGTTGAACCAGTGTAATCTAGCTCATGCACTGATTTATGATGCTTATTAGCTAAAATACTGGATGACTAATTTAAAGTATAGGTAATATTTTACCTAATTTATCAAATGTTTCTTGATATTCCTCTTCGACGACAGAGTCGGCAACAATACCACCGCCAGCCCAACAGTATATTTCACCGCTATCACACAATAATGTGCGGATAGTAATACTGGTATCCATATGCCCATGTGCAGAAAGATAACCTATGCTACCGCAATAAAGTGAGCGGCGATGTGGTTCTAGTTCTTCAATTATTTGCATTGCACGCACCTTGGGTGCGCCGGTGATAGAGCCACCTGGGAAACAGGCTCGTAATAATTCACTCGCATTCTTATCCGCTGGTAGCTTACCAGTGATAGTGCTGACCAGATGATGGACTGCGGGAAAACTTTCGATATCAAACAGTTTCGGTACACTGACCGAACCCGGTACGGCAATTTTACCAATATCATTACGCAGTAAATCGACAATCATCACGTTTTCAGCACGGTCTTTTTCGGCAATTTGTAATGCTTGTGCGTTAGCTTGATCAATTTGCGGATCTTGGCTACGTGGGCGAGTGCCTTTAATTGGTTTGGTTTCAATATTGCCGTCTTTAACTTGAATAAAACGTTCCGGTGAAATAGACAATACTGCTTTATTTTCCAGGCGCATAAATGCCGAGAAGGGCGTTTTATTATGCTGACTTAAGGTGCAGTAAGCTTGCCATTCATCACCTTGGTATTGATTGTTAAAGCGCTGGGCTAAATTAATTTGATAACAATCACCAGAGTATAAATAGTCTTGTATCTGGGCAAATTTTTGATGGTATGTCTGCTCTGACATATTTGACTGCCAGCTGCTTTGTAGCTTGAATGCAGACGTGGAGGCTTGGTTTGGTAATACTTTACCCACGCCACTCTCAGCTAACCAATCATGACGCTGTTGCCAAGCGTGCTCGGCATTGTCACTAAATTGGATTTGCCATACTTGCTGACATTTAATATCCACCACAATCGCCCAATCGTATAAACCCACCGCCATATCAGGGAAGTGCAGGTCATTACTGGCCGTGTTGGCAATGGTTTCAATGTTACGGCCAAGGTCATAACCAAAATACCCCAGTGCGCCAGCGATGAAAGGTAATTCAATATCCAGTGTATGCGCCGCTACTTCGCCAATGAGTTGTTGATTAAGACGCTGCAACACGGAAAATGAATCTTCACTGGTGACGGTTTTACCACTGGCTTGCTCGATGGTGGTTTGCTTATCTTCTGTAATAATGGTTGCGATAGGGTCGGCAACAATAATGTGGAAACGGCTATCAATGTGATCTGCCGATCCTGACTCGAGTAAAATTGACCAAGGGGCATGACTTAGCGGGGCAAAAAATGCGTGAATGCCGTTGCTAGGAAAGGCAATAGGTTTTATTACAAGTGATTTCATTGGTACAGCATATCCCTAAATTTTGATGCGCGCAGATTATCACAAATAGGTCGATTAATCTTGAACGATATGCAGCCGAAAATCAAAACCGTGTTGCTATAAAGTTGTGCCGCTGTTGTTATTTAGTATCGGTTTCGCGTATTTTTAGTGGAGAGAAGCGATCAGCAAAGGTATGATAGAGGTAGATTTAGAACCACATATCTTATTGTTAACTAGGTTGAGACCGTTACCGCGTCTTAATCATGATAAATATAATAATCAGTTAACACAGTGAGTAAGCAAAAGGGAGTTGACCATGAGTACAGTTATCCGTAAAGCGGACTTTATCGACAGTATTGCAGATTCACTACAATACATTTCATATTACCATCCGCTTGATTTTATCCAAGCAATGGAAAAAGCCTACAACGCAGAACAAAGCCAAGCCGCTAAAGATGCGATTGCGCAAATTCTAATTAATTCTCGCATGTCTGCGGAAGGTAAACGTCCAATCTGCCAAGACACTGGTATCGTTACTTGTTTCGTTAAAATTGGCATGAACGTGCAGTGGGAAACCGATCAAACTGTACAAGAAATGGTTGATGAAGGTATTCGTCGTGCTTATAACTTTGCCGGAAATCCACTGCGCGCTTCAATTGTCGCGGATCCAGCTGGCGCCCGTAAAAATACCAAAGACAATACCCCAGGTGTTGTGCACGTCGAAATGGTACCTGGCGCGAAAGTAGAAGTGATGATCGCAGCGAAAGGCGGCGGCTCTGAAAACAAAAGTAAGATGGTGATGTTAAATCCGTCTGATGATGTTGCTGCTTGGGTTGAAAAAACCGTACCGACTATGGGTGCAGGTTGGTGTCCACCGGGTATGTTAGGTATAGGCATCGGCGGCACAGCTGAAAAAGCGGCAGTAATGGCAAAAGAGTCATTAATGGAAGCGGTTGATATTCATGAGCTGATGGAACGTGGCGCTGAAACTACCGATGAGAAAATGCGTTTAGACATTTTTGATCGTGTAAATAAACTGGGTATTGGCGCGCAAGGCTTAGGTGGTATGGCGACGGTATTGGATATTAAGATCAAATCTTGTCCAACCCACGCGGCATCAAAACCTGTGGTGATGATCCCGAACTGTGCAGCGACACGCCATACTCACTTTACGCTTGATGGTTCTGGTCCGGCAGAATTGCATGTACCAAAACTAGAAGATTGGCCAGAAGTGACGTGGGAAATTAGTGATAGTGTTCGCCGTGTTAATGTTGATGGTATCAAACCAGAATCTATCCTTGAATGGAAAACAGGCGAAACTGTTCTCTTGTCAGGTAAAATTCTAACCGGTCGTGATGCGGCACATAAACGCATTAAAGACATGTTAGATAGAGGGGAAGGTTTGCCAGAAGGCGTAGACTTTACTAACCGCTTTATCTATTACGTGGGTCCAGTCGATGCTGTGGGTGATGAAGTTGTAGGCCCTGCTGGTCCAACAACTGCAACACGTATGGATAAGTTTACCGATACTATGTTAGAACAGACGGGTTTATTAGGCATGATCGGTAAATCGGAACGTGGACCTGCAACAGTTGAAAGTATCAAGAAGCATAAGGCAGTGTATTTGATGGCTGTTGGTGGCGCTGCTTACCTAGTATCTAAAGCGATTAAGAAGTCACGCGTAGTTGCTTTTGCAGACTTAGGTATGGAAGCCATCTACGAATTTGATGTGGTTGATATGCCAATGACAGTTGCGGTTGATACCAACGGTGTCTCTGCGCATGTTGAAGGTCCAGCTATCTGGAAAATAAAACTGAATGAATAAAGCTAAATAAATAAAACATAGTGATTCGTTAGTGTTTTAAAAACTGTTTAAATATAAATAAAGCGGCAACTTAGGTTGGCGCTTTATTCATTTTTAACAGTGCTATATTTAAGGGAGTAGAAGATAAATATCGGCGCTCGTGTTTGTCTTTAACCCCTTATTTTAGCTACTTACTAATGGGTATTTAAATTTTATAGTCGTACAAAAATGCGAACTAGGGCAAGTTCAATACATTTGTTTCAAACATTTGTTTACATTGTGTTGACATTTAGTCCGTCAGAACGTAATTTTAAAACGTTCGTTTAAAAAGGGTTAATTATGGTTAGTAAGTTGGATACAAAAACTCGCATTCTAGATGCAGCCGAAAGCTTGTTCGCAGAACACGGGTTTTCAGATACTTCTTTACGCTTGATAACTACACGAGCAAGTGTGAATTTGGCATCAGTTAATTATCATTTTGGTTCTAAGAAAGAATTGATTCAGGCGGTTATTGCCCGACATCTCGAACTCTTCATGCCCCTACTGAATGAGAAGTTAACAGCCTTATGCACACAAGCTGAAAAGCCATCGTTATTAGATGTGTTTAACAGTTTTGTTGATCCGCTATTAGCATTAGAGCAACAAAGTAAAAATGGTACCGTGATTTTTATGCAACTGCTTGGTCGAAGCTATACCGATGAGCAAGGGCATTTACGTTGGTACACAACAACGCATTACGGTGAAGTCTTAGCCAACATAACTAAGGCTTTATTGAAAGCGAACCCAACGTTGTCATCGCAAGAACTATTCTGGCGATTACATTTCACCTTGGGTACGGCAGTATTTACCATGGGCTCAAGTGGCGCATTAATGGATATTGCTAAAGCAGACTTTAATCAAGATATTGATGTCGAGGGACTAATTCGTAAAGTGATCCCTTATTTGGCATCGGGAATGAATACCTCAACTGAAACTACAAGCATGTAGATGCAATTCAGCCATTTTGATGTTGTGAGTACAACATCAAAATGGTGAAACAAAAGGAAATCGTTATGAGCGCAATGAGTGAATTTAGAAAAAATAATATCACAGCACCATTATTTAAAGTGTTTAAGAAGATCTTGCCACCGCTTTCGCAAACAGAGCAGGAAGCAATGGAATCTGGTAGTGTTTGGTGGGATGGTGATTTATTCGCAGGTAACCCTGATTGGAATAAAATGCTTAGCTACCCAACACCGAAGTTAAGTAAAGCTGAACAAAGCTTCATTGATAACGAACTTAAAACATTAATGGCAATGCTGGATGATTATAAAATTGTTCATGAAGACCGTGATTTACCAAAACCAGTTTGGGATTTCATTAAATCAAATGGTTTCTTTGCGCTTATCATTCCTACAGAATACGGCGGTAAAGCATTCTCGGCTTACGCTAACTCAACAATTGTAACCACGATTGCAACGCGTAGCTTATCTACAGCGGTAACAGTCATGGTGCCTAACTCATTGGGTCCTGGCGAGTTACTTGCACATTACGGTACACAAGCAGAGAAAGATCGTTGGTTACCAGGTCTAGCAAACGGTACTGAAGTACCATGTTTCGCACTGACAGGTCCTGAAGCGGGCTCTGATGCTGGTGGTATTCCAGACATGGGTCGCGTTGTTAAAGAACAATTCGAAGGTAAAGAAACACTGGGCATCCGCGTATCGTGGAGCAAGCGTTATATTACTCTAGCACCAGTTGCCACTGTACTTGGTCTGGCATTTAAACTTCAAGATCCGGATGGCTTAATTGGTGATACTGTTGATATCGGTATTACGTGTGCGTTAATTCCAACTTCACACGAAGGTGTTGAACTGGGTGACCGTCATTTCCCAATGGGTCTGGCATTCATGAACGGTACTACTTATGGTGATGATGTATTCATTCCACTAGAGTGGGTTATCGGTGGGCCTTCAATGGTCGGTAAAGGCTGGCGTATGCTGGTTGAGTGTCTATCTGCTGGCCGTGGTATTTCTTTACCTGCACTTGGTACAGCATGTGGTCACCTAGCTGCACGTATGACGGGTGCTTACTCATTCGTGCGTAAACAGTTCGGTCTATCAATTGGTAAATTTGAAGGTGTTCAAGAGTCTCTAGCACGTATCGGTGGTTTAACTTACCAACTTGAAGCTGCACGTAAATTCACTACAGGTGCCCTAGACTTAGGTCAAAGCCCTGCGATTGTAACGGCGATTTCTAAATATCACATGACTGAAATGGCACGTACAGTTATTGATGATGCGCTTGATATTCAAGCTGGTAGTGGTATCCAATGTGGTCCTAAAAACTACCTTGCACACGCTTATTGGGGTATCCCAGTTGCAATTACGGTTGAGGGGGCAAACATCCTTACACGTAACCTAATGATCTTTGGTCAAGGTGCAACACGTTGTCATCCATACGTACTGGGTGAGTTACAAGCAGCAGCAAATCCAAATGAGAAAGAAGGCCTAGCGCAATTTGATGAGTTGTTATTTAAACACATCGGCTTTGGAACTAAAAATTTCTTTGGTGCATTAGGTCAAGGCCTAACTGGTGGTGTATTAAACTCTGCACCAGTATCTGGTCCAACGAAGAAATACTACAAGCAACTGACGCGTATGAGTAAAGCATTAGCATTATGTGCTGACGTTTCTATGCTAGTACTTGGTGGTGACTTGAAACGTCGTGAGATGATTTCTGCACGTTTAGGTGATGTACTAAGTAACTTGTATCTTGCATCTGCAACGTTGAAACATTTTGAAGAGCAAGGTCGTCAAGCTGAAGATTTACCTATGTTATCTTGGGCTATCGAACGTAACTTGTTTGAAATTGGTAAAGCATTTACTGGTTTCTTCCAAAACTTCGGTAACAAAGGCATCGCCGGTACATTGAAAGCGGTGGTATTCCCATTCGGCATCAACTATAAAATGCCTGCGGATGATATTTCAAAAGAAATTTGTGAAGTATTGCTTAAACCAAGTGAAGCGCGTGACCGTCTAACGCACCTTTGTTATGTTGGTGATGAGAATGATGCCAACACAGCTATCTACGATATGGAATCTGCATTCCAAGCTATGTACAAAGTACAGCCAATCGAGAAGAAAATTGCGATTGCTGCATCTAAAGGTACATTGCCACGTAAGCTAGCGGCTAAAGTGGCTGCGCCACTTGCTGTTGAGAAAGGTATTATTACCCAAGTTGAAGCGGATGAACTACTTGCTGCTGATGCATTACGTTTTGCTGCGATTAACGTTGACTCATTCACAGCAGAAGAGTTCGCGGGTATTTCGACAGTAACAAAAAACGATAAAGTTGCTTAATTTAACGATTAACAACACGTTAAAAATCTAGCTTACGGGTTAGATTTTTAATAAAGAATAAAAAACCGAGGCTATTTATAATAACCTCGGTTTTTTTATGCCTGTTCATTTTCTACAAGTTAACTAAATTAAATCGCTAACTTGTAGATAAATAGACTTATTTTACCGTTAGAATCTTGCTGGTATTGGTTGAACCAACGGTATCCATTTTATCGCCTAGCGTTAGCAAGATGATGTCACCGGCTTTAACTTGACCAGTCTCTTTAAGTACAGCGTAAGTACCTTCAACGATTTGCTCTTGTGATAACCCTTCAGTATTAAACTGTAATGGTGTTACACCACGGTATAATGCAGTTGCGTTTAGGGTCTTCTGATGTGGAGATAGTGAGAAGATAGGTAAGCCTGAACTGATGCGAGACATCAATAGTGGTGTGGTACCTGATTCACTCAATGCCACAATCGCTTTTACGCCTGTTAAATGATTGGCTGCATACATAGTCGACATTGCAATTGTTTCTTCAATTGAATCGAATGTGTAATCAATACGGTGGTTCGATACATTGACGCTTGGGTGCGTTTCTGCGCCTAAACATACTTCAGCCATAGCTTTAACCGTCTCTACTGGGAAGTCACCCGCAGCAGTCTCTGCAGACAGCATTACAGCATCTGTACCATCAAGTACCGCATTTGCCACGTCCATTACTTCGGCACGGGTTGGCATTGGGCTGGTGATCATTGATTCCATCATTTGTGTTGCAGTGATCACTACACGGTTATATTTACGTGATAAGTTGATCAATGATTTTTGTACACCAACCAATGCTGCATCACCAATTTCAACCCCTAAGTCACCACGAGCAACCATGATTGCATCAGAGGCTAAGATGATTTCTTTCATTGTTTCTTTTGTTGCAACTGTTTCTGCACGTTCTACTTTGGCACAGATTTTTGCATTTGAACCTGCAGCACGCACTAGTTCACGCGCATAATTGATATCGCTGCCGTTACGTGGGAAAGAGACCGCAACAAAATCAACGTCAATTTTAGCCGCTGTAATAATGTCGGCTTTGTCTTTATCAGTAAGCGCCTCAGCAGATAACCCGCCGCCTTGCTTATTGATGCCTTTATTATTTGATAATGGGCCTGCCACTGTTACTTCAGTGTGGATCTGCTGACCGTTAATTTCGATTACTTTTAATTGTACGCGACCATCGTCAAGTAGCAGCACATCACCAGCGAATACATCACTTGCTAGCTCTGGGTAGTCAATGCTCACACATGTTTGATTGCCAGCTGTTTTATCGAATGTTGCATCTAGGCAAAATTTATCACCGAGGTTTAATTGGATCTTACCGTCTGTAAATTTAGATACGCGGATTTTAGGACCTTGTAAGTCACCTAAAATTGCTACGTGTTTATTGTGTTTTTTAGCGATAGCACGTACGTCTTCGGCACGTTTAATATGGTCTTCGGCATTGCCGTGAGAAAAATTCATACGTACCATATTGGCACCAGCAAGAATAATTTTTTCTAGGTTATTATCACGATCTGTTGCTGGACCTAAAGTGGTTACAATTTTAGTACGACGTAACATAATGACTCCATATGAATTATGAGATGATTGATTGTATAGTATGTAATTTAAATACTGTCGACAAAGGGGTTTAAAGGGTATTAGTATGCAAACACTTGATGACCGCTTTGTGACAACAATAAATAAAAGTAGTGATAGCGGGATACAAAAATGGCCACATATCAGCGGCCATTATTAGATTAATCTATTTTATTAAAGCGCGAATCTTTAATCGCTGACTTCACTTTTTTCAAGTTCTCACGGAATTTCTCTCCGCGGCGTAATGTGAAACCAGTCGCAAGTACATCGACCAGTACTAATTGCGCGACACGTGATGCCATTGGCATGTACACGTCAGTATCTTCGAGTACATCCAGTGAGATAACTAAATT
The DNA here is from genome assembly GCF_002836355.1 of Moritella sp. Urea-trap-13. Lineage (NCBI taxonomy): Bacteria > Pseudomonadati > Pseudomonadota > Gammaproteobacteria > Alteromonadales > Moritellaceae > Moritella > Moritella sp. Urea-trap-13. The sequence continues at coordinate 360,081 of NZ_PJCA01000001.1, read as the reverse complement.
CGAATATTCTGCTAACGGAGAGTCTTGAGCCGTGATACCGATAACGATAGCATCATTTTCTCGTGCTAGTTTAGCCACGTCTACCATACTCTTAGTACGGCCTGTGTGTGAGAACAATACCACCACTGAATCTTCAGTGCTGTTTATCACGCTCATGCGCTGCATCATAATGTCATCAAAACAAATAACCGGTACGTTAAAGCGGAAAAATTTATTTTCAGCGTCACGGGCAACGGATGCGGAAGCACCTAAACCAAAGAACGAAATTTGTTTTGATTGAATCAGCAGATCAACGGCTTTATTAATGACTTCTGGATCCAAGCTATTTTTTGCTGAATCTAAGTGAGCGATTGTCGTTTCAAAGATCTTTTGTGTATACACTTCTGGACCGTCGTTGGCCTCTACGTTTCTGTTTACGTATGGGGTACCGTTAGCTAAGCTTTGTGCGAGATGCAATTTAAAATCAGGGTAACCTTTGGTATCTAAACGACGGCAAAAACGGTTTACTGTCGGTTCACTTACATCAGCCACTTTGGCAAGCGTTGCAATACTTGAATGAATTGCAGATTGCGGAGATTCTAGAATAACATCAGCAACCTTTTTTTCAGATTTACTGAATATTTCTAAATTTTGGATAATTTTTTCGAGCATACTCATGATATTTTCCTGGCAAGCTCCGCAGTGGGCGCATGATGAAAGTGATTAAGATAAATGCGAATCTATAGCGGCATTATAAACCTTACTGGATATTTATTACGTCAATTATGTAAAAAATATGAACTAAGTCGAACTATTATTACATTTTTTACTTATTTTTAGCATCGTTTAAGCGATTTTTGTGACTTTATTACAGTTAAAGACGCTTGACTAGCATAAACATAATGCGATTGCTGATTTTAAAAGCAGAGAATATGTAAGATTATAACTAATTATAGTCGTAATATTTTTCCCAAACAGTAAGAAACTTGCATCAAAAATCATGTGCTATACCTACAGTAAGTCTTATTCATTAATTAGGGAGCATTTTATGATCAGTACCTTTGATATGTTTAGTATTGGAATTGGACCATCGAGCTCACATACCGTTGGCCCTATGCGTGCCGCGTTTGATTTTTTACAACACCTCAAAGCGCTCGATAATCGACAATCAATCTTAAGTATTAATGCCGCACTGTTTGGTTCGCTAGGGCAAACGGGGGTAGGTCATGGCAGTGATATGGCGATTATTCTCGGGTTAGCAGGCTATGAGCCAGATAAAATAGATTCAGAACAAGTCCCCTCAATCTTATCGACAATAGATACAGCACAAGGCATTAACCTAACCGATATTGGTTTTGTGCCTTTTACTCGCGCTGAAAACATTATCTTACATCAGCGTAAAACCTTGTCTTACCACAGTAATGGTATGACGATAACGGCACTCAGTCACGATGATATCGTCCTTACAAAAACCTACTATTCGATTGGTGGAGGTTTTATTCTTGACCATGATCATATTGATAGGCCACTGGAAGAAAATGCCAAGACCCCGCCTAAGTATAAATTTGATAGTGCTGATGAACTGCTTGCCACGTGCCGTTTACATGGCTTGTCGATCGCAAAATTGATGTATGAAAATGAACGCCAGTTAAATACCGATGCGGTTATTGATGAAAAATTATTACAACTCCACGGTATTATGGTTGATTGTATCCATCGTGGTTGTCGTAATGACGGTATCTTACCGGGTGGATTAAACGTTCGTCGCCGCGCGCCTGGATTGTTTGAAAAGCTACAAGCGCCAGATGCCAAGGATGATACTTTTCATGGTATGGATTTCGTTAACATGTATGCGATGGCGGTGAATGAAGAGAATGCTGCGGGTGGCCGTGTGGTGACCGCACCGACTAATGGCGCTGCGGGTATTATTCCTGCTGTGATGTACTTTTATGATCAGTTTGTCAGTCCGTTAACGGAAAATAAAATTAAAACCTACCTGCTGACTTGTGCTGCAATTGGCACCTTGTATAAGAAAAACGCCTCTATTTCTGGCGCGGAAGTCGGCTGTCAGGGTGAGGTTGGCGTTGCTTGTTCAATGGCGGCTGCAGGGTTAACCGCTATTCGAGGTGGCACGTTAGAGCAAGTGGAACACGCCGCTGAAATTGGCATGGAGCATAATCTGGGCTTAACCTGCGATCCGGTAGGGGGGTTAGTGCAGATTCCGTGCATTGAACGTAATGCTATTGGTGCCGTGAAAGCGATTAATGCCTCGCGTATGGCTCGTATGGGTACTGGAGACCATAAGGTATCACTTGATCAGGTGATTAAGACCATGAAAGCCACAGGCGATGATATGAAGAATAAATACAAAGAAACATCGAAAGGTGGTTTGGCCATTAATGTGACGGTCTGTTAATAGAGAGTGTGATCGATAGTGTAATAGAGTACGTTAAGTGGGATGTTAATAGACGCGAGGAGCGTTATGATTTAAACGTCATGCCAAGTGTTGAGAATGAACCGCGAGTACGGCCTAACTTGTCATAGGTAATATTATTGCGAGAGCGACTACGGATGATGGTATCAGTGAGTCGTTTGGTATTGCGTAAATTGAGCTCAATTAATTTGCCATTAACATCATTTAATTCTTGGCATTGGGTGAGTTCGGTTTCAATTTGTTGTTTTTGAGATAAGTAGGTCGACAGTAATTCTGCGGCATCTGCATGCTGACTAATCTTGACATCAAGCTCGGCAATTTGCGTTATTTTCTGCTGTTTTTCTTGGCTGAGCTTTTCTAAAGCTGTGACATCGCGTGACTCTAACGCTGATTTTTCAGCTGTTAATAGAGCCAGTAGTTGTTCTACATAAGATACTTGTAAACCAAGTAATTCAGGCAATGTTTTTATTGTCATCTGTATCTACAGTGCACTAGTTATGAGAGTAAAGATTCGAAGTTAGACATGTTCTTTGCTAATTTATTCGCATCAACTTGATAGCTTCCATCAGCAATGGCTTTTTTCAAACTTTCTACTTTCGACTCGTTAACGGGTGTACCTTGAGCTAAATCATGTTCCATAGCGGTCAAACTTTTGGCTTGTGATGTAATGTTAACCGAGTCACCTTGGGCGATACGTTGCGGTGAAGCTTGAGTAGAATTACCACCGCTAACGTTGGCTTTCTGCTGTGCACTTCTCGCTTGATCAAGCTGGAGACTACGATTATTTAAATTGGTTAAGTTTATGGCCATTTCTCTACCTATTGAATTGTAAACAGGTGTACTAAAATATTATCGACCCTGGATAATAAAACTTTAGCATATTTTAATAGTTTATTTGAATTACGCCTGCTGCTTGGACAACGCCTGAAACGATTCGTTTCGATTTGACGTTACGCACATTGATTTTTTCACCAAGAATACCGTTAGACAAAGCTACACCACCCGTTTTTACGGTCAGATTTCCCACCGAACTGGTAATTGTAACGCTTTCACCTTTACACACAAGACAAATATCTCGTGTTGAGATCATTTGCTCTCCCGAGAGTTGTCTTTTTAATTTGGCTCTATTTACAAAGACTAAATCAGAAATATAACCGGAGCGTAATAATACTCGGTTCATATATACTATTTTAGTATTGTTTTTAGTTAATAGACGGCCTTTTGATAATGGTCGGGTACTGACGACTACTGGCACCAGCCGAATAATCTTTACCGCTACGTGAAGTTGCCAATTTTTAGTATCATCACAACGGATCCGCACTGTCGCTGAGCGTTGTAAACTTTTATTACCGACTAACTCTGCTGACATATTACCTTCACACTGAGTTACTGTTATTCTGCGGTCAATTTTCGTTACTTCTATGCTTACTCTTTCATTCTCAGCGCTAAACAGTTGCGCTTTGATAAAAGATTCCGCAAACTCCTCAATAGCCCGATGTTTATCTGCTGTGGCGTGCGCAAGTGGTAAATAGCTTACTAAACTGAAACAATATAAAAGCAGCAATGAGAAAATATATTTAAGCATTTAGGTTTCTAAGCCGATATAAGATTAAAGGTTACGTATAAAGTGATTTAATAGCCAAGTTTTTGACTACTTTATACCGTCAACAACAATATAAATGGATAATACAGTGGAACGCAAGATTTAAGCCACTTTGATAATAATAGCTACTTTAGCTGAGGATGAATAATGGCAGGATTACTCGATACGGTCAATCAACGTACACAACTCGTTGGGCAAAACCGTCTAGAACTACTTATGTTCCGTTTAAATGGGCGTCAGCGTTTCGGCATCAATGTATTTAAAGTGAAAGAAGTACTACAATGCCCGCCATTAACGATTTTACCTAAGTTGAATAGCGTGGTACGTGGTGTTGCACATATTCGTGGCAAAACGATCTCGGTGATTGATTTAAGCTTGGCTACGGGCGGTCGTCCTATTGAGGATCTGAGTAAAGCATTTATTATTATCTCTGAATATAACCGTTCTGTGCAGGGTTTCTTAGTATCAAGCGTTGAGCGTATTATCAATATTAACTGGGAATCTATTTTACCACCGCCAAAAGGCACCGGTCGCTTTAGCTACTTAACCGCGGTGACTGAAGTCGATAATGAATTAGTTGAAGTACTAGATGTGGAAAAAATTCTCCATGAAGTCGCGCCTGTTAGTATGGAAATTAGTAAGGAAGTGCTGGATACAGCAACCAACATTGATAAGACCGCGATCGAGAAAGTGATTCTAGTCGTCGACGATTCAAGTGTGGCACGTAATCAGATTAAGAAAGCGGTATCTGATCTTGGTTTTAAAATCGTATTAGCTAAAGATGGTCGTGATGGCTTAAATCAATTACGTGAAATGGCGGCTAATGGACCTATTAGCGACCAAGTTGCGTTAATGATTTCAGATATTGAGATGCCAGAAATGGATGGTTACACTCTGACTGCTGAAGTAAGAAATGACAAATCATTAAATAGTTTATATGTTATTTTGCATACCTCATTAAGTGGGGTGTTTAACCAAGCTATGGTGACTAAAGTGGGGGCGAATGACTTTATTGCTAAATTTAACCCTGATGAACTTGCCGGTGCAGTATTAAAAGCGTTAAAAGCAGCGGATCCTAGCTAGGTGACCTGTAATATCGAACACATATCTTTAGATAGAAAGTTGAGTAAAAAATAGTGCAAACATTGTCAAATGAAGTATATACCCGTTTTAGTGAATTTCTTGAGATTCAGTGCGGTATTGTATTAGGGCAAAATAAACAATATTTAGTTAAAAGTCGTTTATTGCCGCTATTGGCAAAACATAAGATGACTAGTTTAACTGAGCTAGTACAAAAATCGATGACCATGTTAGCGCGTGATTTACGTAATGATGTAATTGATGCGATGACCACCAATGAAACCTTATGGTTTCGCGACGTGTATCCGTTTGAGTATTTACAAGCTAAGATTTTACCTGAATTCATCAATAAAGGTCAGCCTGTAAAAATATGGTCTGCGGCATCGTCGTCTGGCCAAGAACCGTTTTCAATTGCGATGTCAGCGATTGAAACACAGGAAAGACTAAAACGTTTGGTGAAACCTAATGTGCAAATTGTCGGTACCGATATTTCTCCGACCATGATTAAGCACTGTAAAGAAGGGGTTTATGATCGCCTAGCGCTTGGCCGTGGTTTATCGCCTGAACGTAAACGTCAGTTCTTTACGACATTACCTGATGACAAAATGAAGGTGAATCGAGAAGTTCAGCAATTAACATCATTTCGTGAAATCAATTTGTTAGAAAGTTATGCCTTGTTGGGCAAGTTCGATATCATTTTTTGCCGTAATGTACTTATTTACTTTTCACCAAAGATTAAAAGTCAGATCCTAAATCAATTTGCCGCCTCATTAAAACCGGGCGGTTATTTATTTTTAGGGGCATCAGAATCCCTGACTGGATTAACGGATAAATTCGAAATGGTTCGTTGTAATCCGGGTATCGTATACAAACTGAAATAGTCTATCTTACGGCTAGTTAGTGTGTGAACAAGGATGTTCATTTATTGGCGGTGACTAACCTTAGTACAGCGTCAAAAAACTGTTTTTTCAACATTTTATATCTGTATTAATCATTCCTCCTTGTTTTAACCTCCTTTGGTGAGACTTGTTAACTCGCTACCTCACTTTGCAACTCATTGTTTTTTATCTGCTAAATGTTCTCTCTCCTTATTTTAAAATAATCCACCCTCCTAAACTAATATTTTGGCATACATGTTGCTTTATTCTTTCTATCATCGTAATTATCATGCGATTGATTACGATATAAATATTTAGGAGGCGTTCATGGCTATTAATTTTGATAATGCATTAGGTATACACCAATATTCAGTCGGCGTAAGAGAACGCCGTGCAGAAGTATTGGCGAGTAATATTGCCAATGCGGATACGCCGGGTTTTAAAGCCAAAGACTTAAGCTTTAAAGATGCCCTAGCAAGTGCTACTCAAGGCACTAGTTTTAATTTATCAAAAACCAGTGAACGTCATATATCAGGCGGTAGAGGAATCGCGTCTGATTTGCAATTTAGAGTACCTAACCAGCCCGATACTGGTGATGGTAATACCGTTGACGTACAAACTGAACGTGCTAGTTTTATGCAAAATAGCATGGAATATCAGGCGTCACTGTCGTTTTTAAGCAGCAAAATTCAAACTATGCGCAAGGCAATTAAAGGACAATAATTATGAGCTTATTTCGAGTCTTTGACGTTGCCGGGTCGGCAATGAGTGCACAATCGGTGCGTTTAAATACCACCGCGAGTAATCTTGCTAACGCAAATACAGTGAGTAGCAGTGCTGGTGAAACCTATAAAGCGCGCTATCCAATCTTCCAAGCACAATTAGACCAAGCTAATTCTGCACAAAATGATGCAGTTGGCGTGAATGTTGCAGGGATTGTAGAGAGTGATGCACCATTAGTTAATGAGTTTAATCCAAACCACCCATTAGCTGACGAAGATGGTTATGTATATCGTCCGAATGTAAACGTAATGGAAGAGATGGCAAACATGATTAGCGCATCTCGTTCATACCAGACCAACGTGCAAATAGCTGATTCAGCTAAGAAAATGTTAAATAAGACATTAACGTTAGGTCAAGGCTAATAGAGGGTATTTCGTTGTGACGACAATTAATAATAGCAATAACGTAGCTGACTTTAGCAGTCAGTTTAAAACGGAAAAAAAGGACGCGGCAGAGCAGGCGGCAGAAACTACCCGCAAAGAGCTTGGCCAAGAAGATTTTTTCTCGTTACTAACACAAGAGCTGGCTTATCAAGACCCGTTTAAACCGGTAGAAAACTCGGAAATGGTGGCGCAAATGGCGTCATTCACCACGGCCGATGGTATTTCTAAGATGGACAGTAAGTTTGAACAGTTAAATACCATCATGAGCTCGAACCAAGCACTGCAAGCGTCTAGCTTAGTGGGTAGCAAGGTACTCGCGCCTGCATCATCAGCATTTCTATCTGCTGGTGAGAATGTAACTGGTCGTATTGATTTGCCGCAGAGTGCGCCGAATATGCGCTTACAAATTGCTAATCAAGTCGGTGAAGTTGTTAAAGTTATCGATTTGGGTGAACAAAAGAGTGGTGCGATCCCTTTTGATTGGGATGGCACGGACATGAACGGCAATAAAGTGGCGGAAGGAAGTTACCGCTTAAAAGCGTCTGCGTCGATAGAAGGTAATGCTCAAGACCTTAAAATCTCAAGTTTCCAGCATGTTGAAAGCGTTAATATTGGTAATACCGGTAACGGTATTATGCTGAACTTAAAAGGTATGGGTAGTTTACCACTGAGCCAAGCAACAGAGGTTGCCTCTAAAACTTACTAAATTTATTGAATAAAAAGGAAGATCTATGTCATTTAACATCGCCTTGAGTGGGATCAACGCTGCTCAGAAAGACCTTAATACCACGGCTAATAATATTGCCAACGTTAATACTACAGGTTTTAAAGAGTCGCGCGCTGAGTTTGGTGATGTGTATGCAACATCGATTTTCTCAAACGCTAAAACATCGGTTGGTAACGGTGTGGCAACAGCGCATGTTGCCCAGCAGTTCCAACAAGGTAGCTTGAACTTTACTGAAAATTCGTTGGATTTAGCGATTAACGGTAACGGTTTCTTTGTTATGTCGGATGGTCTTGATTCTATGGATCGTAACTATACTCGTGCAGGTGCATTTAAGCTCGACGCGAACAGTTTTGTTACTAACTCGGCAGGTAATTACCTGCAAGTTTATGATGTAAATGATGACGGATCACCAAAAGCCGTGAGTATGGCGTCAACAAAAGCGTTACAAATTCCAGATACCGCTGGTGTACCTGAGTCAACTAGCAATGTTGATATGACGATGAATTTACCAGCCACATCCCCGGTATTAGATCCGACCAAGTTTGACCCAACGGATAGTGGCACGTTTACCTCTGCGACATCAGTATCTGTCTATGATTCATTAGGTGAATCTCATACCTTATCAACTTATTATGTTAAAGATGGTACCGTAGGAGCGCCTGCGAATTCTTGGTTGGAATTCAACTATGTGGATGATAAACCTATTGATATTGTTGGCGGCCAAGCTGTTGCCGCAGCACCGGGTACTCCGATAAAACCAGCCGCATTACGTCTGACTTTTGATTCTTCAGGTTTATTGCAACAGCAACTCCCTGCGATTGCTGAGACAGTGCCATTGGGCGCTATTTTAACCAACGGTGCTGATACTACTCAGACGATTAAAGTTAATATTAATAATCCAACTCAGTTTGCCTCTGCATTTGAAGTTTCTAAGCTTGAGCAAGACGGGGCGACGGTAGGGCGCTTGACAGGTATTGATATCGGTCCTAATGGCATGATATCAGCGAGTTATACTAATGGTCGTAATGATAAATTAGGTATGATTGCAATGGCTAAATTTGCTAATGAACAAGGTTTAAGTCAGACCGGTGATACGGGCTGGCGTGCATCACAACTTTCGGGTAGTGCGATTGCTGGCGAACCTAATTCTGGAACCTTTGGTAAAATTAACTCATCGGCGCTAGAGCAGTCAAATGTAAACTTGACCAGCGAACTGGTTAACTTAATTACGGCACAGCGTAACTATCAAGCCAACTCACGAACCTTAGAAGTGAATTCTAAACTGCAAGATACAGTATTGCAGATCCGTTAATCTAACAGGCCATTAAGCCATGTTGCAAGCGGGTTTAAGCGTTATTTAAGCTCTCTCAGTAAATTGTATTTTGATAAAAAGCCATCCTATTTAGGGTGGCTTTTTCATTTTGGCACTTTAATTGCTTTATTACTGGTATTAGACGGGTAATCAACGATTTTAACGAAAAGTGACAGAGGATTGACGAATGGACAATATGCTTTATATCTCGATGTCGGGTGCCAAAGAAAATATGAATGCATTGGCTGTTCGTGCCAATAATATCGCCAATGTGAATACACATGGTTTTAAATCTGACTTTGAACAAGCACGTTCAATGCAAGCTTTTGGTGAAGGTCTACCAACACGCGTATTTGCTATTACCGAAAGTCCAGGGCAAGACTTTACATCTGGCGCATTGCAACAAACCGGCAATGCATTAGATGTGGCGATCCAAGGTAATGGCTGGTTAAGTGTACTCGATGATCAGAACAATGAAAGTTATACCCGAGCTGGTAGTTTACACATGGGCCCTACTGGTGAGTTATTAACATCATCTGGTCGTCCTGTCATTGGTGAAAATGGTCCAATAGTTATTCCCACGCCCATTGAACAAATTAAAATCCATGCTGATGGTCGTATTGAGGTTCGTCCGCAAGGCGCACCAGCAAATGCATTGGAAGAAGTGGATCAATTAAAACTGGTTAATCCGGATGTGCGAAATTTAGTGAGAGGCCATGATGGCATGTTTCGACAAGCAGATGGCACTCCAGCTGCGGCTGATTTAAATGTCCAAGTAGCAGGTGGCGCGCTAGAAACAAGTAATGTAAGTGCTGTTGGTGAACTCACCGGAATGATTAATTTGCAACGTCAATTCGAAATGCAGATAAAAATGATGAAGACAGCAGAAGAAAATGACAAAGCATCCGACTCTTTATTACAAGTCAGTTAATTTTTCATTGATGAGTCCCAAATAGCATATATTAGACGAGGAAAGCGTTATGAATCCTGCATTATGGATAAGTAAAACCGGCTTAGAAGCACAGCAAACAAATATCTCTACCATTTCCAATAACTTGGCCAATGCCAGTACCGTTGGTTTTAAGAAAGAACGCGCAATTTTTGAAGATTTACTGTATCAAGCGGTTAATCAACCAGGCGGTCAATCCACACAAAATACCAAGTTACCTTCAGGTTTGATGATTGGTTCAGGTGCACGTGTTGTGGCAACGCAGAAAGACCATTCGCAAGGTAATATGTTAACCACGGATAACTCGTTAGATTTAATGGTCAGCGGCCGTGGTTTCTTCGAAATAGAAATGCCGGATGGGACCACGTCATATACCCGTAATGGTCAATTTACCTTAAATGATGAAGGTATTATTGTGACTCCGGGTACAGGTTACCCATTGCAACCGCAGATCCAAATTCCAGCGGATGCACAAACTGTGACCGTATCGGAAGATGGTGAGATCTCGGTAAGTCTACCGGGTCAAACCAACAACCAAACAGTTGGTCAAATTAATATTTCCGATTTTGTCAATCCGGGTGGTTTACAGCCTATTGGACAAAATATGTATATTCAAACCGGTGCCAGTGGTGACCCAGTGCAAGGTCTGCCAAGTAATGAAGGTCTAGGTAAACTAGTGCAAGGTGCGATTGAAACATCGAATGTCAACGTGACTGAAGAATTAGTCAACCTGATTGAAAGTCAGCGGGTATACGAAATGAATTCAAAAGTGATATCTGCCGTTGATGAAATGTTAAGTTACACCAATCAACAGCTTTAATTTAACTGCTAACCGTTAACTCTTATGATCGAGAATTGTCATGCGTAATTTTATCTTTGCTCTGTTTGTTTTTATGCAGCTAGCAGGTTGCACATCTTTAACTAAAGTAAAAGAAAATGTGGTCGCTAGAAATGAAGACGCCACCAAAACTGAAGATGCCAAAGAACCTGCTGATGAGAATGAAACCCCACAGCAAGATTCACCTGATTATGCACCGATTGTACCTGATGATAATCCAGTACAAGCGAAAGTAACGGGGTCGTTGTTTAACCCGCAATACAATAATAATATTTTTTCTGACATTAAAGCACGTCGCGTCGGTGACATTATTACCGTAACGTTAACAGAGTCTACCAGTGCTAAAAAACAAGCCAGTTCCAATCTCGGTAAAGATAATTCATTTGAATTAGACCCGCTCAGCCTTGGTGGCGAAGATGTCGTTATCGGCGGTTATACAATTGAAGGTAAATTAAAACAAAGTAGCTCTTTTGCGGGTAATGGTTCTGCCGATCAGAGTAACAGCCTAGAAGGTAATATTTCCGTCACTGTCATACGTGTATTGCCAAATAATAACTTAGTTATTCGAGGTGAAAAATGGCTAATGCTCAACAATGGTAATGAATTTATTCGTCTTACCGGGTTGTTACGCCCTCAAGATGTTGATGCCGAAAACCGAGTTGATTCATCGTTGATCGCTAATGCGCGTATTCAATATGGTGCGGTTGATGACTTGGGTGAAGCGCAGGTACAAGGTTGGGCAACCAAATTCCTTAACGGCAGTAAATGGCCTTTCTAACAAGGCATAACAGAAACTGGCTCCGGGTATGATAATACCCGGAGCCTATGTGTAAATTACATCTTGGTATGACAATTGCTTTTAGCTATATAACGCACATTATTTAGCGGTTGTCATAATTTTGGCAGTGAAGCATTACCAACCAAAATAATGACAATTTTTATAACACAGGTTATCTAGATGAAATTATCAACTCAGATCAAGCTATCGCATCGTATTAAATTACCGCAAAACCTATTATTGGGCATGAGCATTGCTTTGTTAAGCTTTTTTGTGCTCACTATTAATTCTGCACATGCGGCACGTATTAAAGATATTAGCTCTGTACAAGGAGTCCGAGATAACCAATTAATTGGTTACGGTCTTGTTGTAGGTTTGCCGGGAACGGGTGAAAAGAGTAACGCTTTTTCTGAACAAAGTTTTAAAACCATGTTGAATAATTTTGGTATTACTATGCCAGAAGGTGGCAAGGTAAAAATTAAAAATGTGGCACCGGTTGCGGTTAGCGCGGTGTTACCTGCATTTACGAAACCTGGTCAAACCATCGATGTGACCGTTGCTGCTATTGGTGAGGCTAAGAGCTTACGTGGCGGTTTACTACTGCAAACCTTTCTGAAAGGTGCTGACGGTCAAGTGTATGCATTAGCACAAGGCAGCTTGGTTGTTGGTGGCCTTGGTGTTGAAGGCCGAGATGGTTCTAAAGTTATCATTAATACACCAACTGTTGGTCGTATTAGTAGTGGCGCGATTGTAGAGAAAGAAGTCCCAACCCCGTTTGGTGATGGTGATTATCTGACATTCAACTTACATCGCGGTGACTTCTCTAACGCCAAACGCTTAGCAGATTCGATTAATAACCTCGTTGGACCTAATACTGCCTACCCGATGGATGCGACATCAGTACGTGTGCTGGCACCGCGTGATATTTCTCAACGTGTCGCTTATTTGGCAACATTAGAAAACCTAGAATTAAAAATGGCAGATGAATCTGCAAAAATTATCGTTAATTCACGTACCGGTACTATCGTTATTGGCCAAAATGTCCAACTTAAACCCGCTGCGATAACTCACGGTGGCTTGACCGTAACCATCAATGAAACCCAAGAGGTCTCACAGCCTAATGCGTTTGCCAACGGTGAAACGGTCGTCACCAACAAATCAACTATTAATGTCACGCAGGAAGATGCGCGTATGTTTAAGCTGGATGCGGGGGCGACACTCGATGATTTGATCCGCGCCGTCAATCAGGTAGGTATTGCGCCGGGTGATTTAATGTCAATTTTAGAAGCGCTGAAAGATGCGGGTGCACTAGATGGCCAGCTGATTATTATTTAATACCGCTAAGCTAGTTCAGCTCGGTTCACTTCAATGCTCAATTATTTGAAAGCGCTATAACCCGTGATGTGGTTTAGCGCTTTTTTTGTAGCTATTTTTTATTAAAGTATTAGTTGGTCTAAGAATTGCTTTGTTATATATAACGATTAGCGTTAATCAGTTCTTTTAATCTTAAGTTGTTGATTTTATTTGTTTTGAGATATGACAAATAAATGGCAGTAATATTAGCTTATTAATTTATAACACGAATAACTGACTATCAAAAAATAATATTGTCGAAAATAATAACGGGCTGGGTATGGATAATTCATTTAAATCAAATGTGAGCAGTAACGTCTTAGATACGCATAATCTGGATTCTTTGCGTAAACGTGCGCAAGGCAATGATGAAACGGCATTGAAAGAAGTAGCAAAGCAATTTGAATCTTTGTTTACCAATATGTTGATGAAAAGTATGCGTGAAGCCAATGCCGCCTTCGAGACCGACAGCCCGATGAATAATAACTACACGCAGTTTTATCGTGACATGCAAGATAAGCAGATGGCTGCAGATATGAGCCAAACAGGCAGTTTAGGTCTAGCGGATGTCATTGTTAAACAGCTATCCAATGATGGCGGCAATTATATGCCAGCATCGTCATTAAAAGGCGATAGCAACCCATTGCAGAACCTGCAACCAGCTAAGGCTGGCACTGCTACAGACAAAGCATTAGCGGAAGATTTAGATAGCGCAGCTATCCCTGCTGTTGACGCAGTTGGTAGTGCAGCGGCTGGCAGTGCAAAAACCGATCCAGCGTTAGCTCCGGCAGCCCCAAAAATGCAGTTTAATAGCCCCGAAGAATTTATCGCCTCATTAGCGCCTTTTGCTGACTCAGTAGGGAAACGCTTGAATGTCTCTCCTGATGTATTACTTGCGCAAGCGGCGTTAGAAACTGGCTGGGGTAAGAAAGTATCCACAGATAACAAAGGCGATAGCTCGCATAACTTGTTTAACATTAAAGCAGATAAACGCTGGGAAGGCCCAACAGCCAGTGTCGATACCTTAGAGTTTACTGACGGTGTCGCCAAGCGTGAAAAGCATCAGTTTAGAAGCTACGAAGACTTCCAATCTAGCTTTAATGATTTTGCTAACTTCTTGCAATCCGGTGACCGTTATAGTGATGCATTAAGTAATTCTGCAGATTCGGCACAGTTCTTGAATGGTTTACAGCAAGCGGGTTATGCAACAGATCCTAACTACGCAGCGAAAATTCAGAATGTGATGAAACATGATGCATTTAAATAACCTTGTTTAGTGGGTTAGTAGCAAACTATAAATAAAGAATAAGTGAAAAAAATCTTATTTTGGAGTGATTTTCTGATGGTTGGAGTCGTAATCTGATGACTAGTTTATTACAAATCGGCACGTCTGGTGTTTTAGGTCACCAGCAAACGCTTAATACCACAGGTAATAACATCTCGAATGTTAATACCGATGGGTATAGCCGTCAGCGCACTCAGCATCATTCGCAAACCGATAATATGGGGCTTGCTCGTTCTGTTACTGGCCGAGAAATTAATAAGTTTGCGCAAGCTGAGTTATTAATTGATACCAGTGCGTTCAGTAATCAGGAAAAATTTCTGGATGAAATTACGCGTACCGATCAAATCTTATCTGATAAATCAAACAACATGGGTACAGGTGTTTCGCAATTATTTGAATCCTTTCATACCGCGAATGATGATCCAACGTCAATATCAAACCGTCAATTAGCAATCACTGATGCGCAAACTCTATCAATAAGTTTTCGTAACGTTGGCAAGCAACTAAGTAACCAAGCCAAAACAGCAAACAGTGAAATAGCAGAAAAACCAGCCCTGTTAAATTCATTAATTCAAGAAGTACACGGTTTTAATAAACAAGTCATTATAGCTGAGCACACCCCTAAAGGCGCACCCGGTACGTTACTTGATCAGCGTGATGTTGCAATCGAGAAGTTAGCAAAGGAACTTGATATATCAACGATTGTAAATGATAACAAAGGGATCTCAATTAACTTACTTAATGGCCAACCATTAGTCATGCAAAATAGTGTGAGCCAATTTCAGGCTGTCGGAAATGACCCCGATCCAAGCAACGTGGAGTTGGAATTAAAAATTGATAGCAATATCTTGAATTTGCAAGATGTTGATTTAGGTGGACGTGTTGGCGCATTAATAGAGTTTCGTGATGACACTATTTATACATCACTGCGTGAGATTGGCCAGTTAAGTCTTGGTGTTGCTGATGCGGTTAATACACAAAATAAAATGGGTTTAGATCTAAACGGTGAGATTGGTAAAAATATATATACCATTCCACCAACCCAAGCAAAAAATTATGCGGCTAACTCTAATGCTGCTCATATCATCAATTCTCAAATCATTTCAGGTAAAGGCAGTTCGTTGACAACAAGTCAATATCAAGTGTCGATGACAAGTCCGCTCACATTTGATGTTTATGAAATAAAAAACGGCGAACGTAGCACGAATCCATTAACGGTTAACGGTAGTTATCCGGGACCTGTCGAAGTGGCTGAACATGGTTTTGAAATTGATTTTACTGCCGCAGCGGGTGGTTTTCAAAGTGGCGATAAATTTTTAATTAGTCCGACATTATTTAATCTTAATGATTATGACATCACTAATACGCAACCAGAAGATCTTGCTTTTGCCTCAGTATTACAAAGTACCACGGGCGCTAACAACACAACGTTGAGCCGACTTGCTGTTACACAAATATCTGATCCTACGTTGTCCTTTGCTAATAATGATTTGAATATGACCGCGCCACAGCAAGTAACTGTTAACAATAGCGGTGACTTTGACATTTATGATGGTAATGGCGCTTACATGGCGACAAGTTCTGGCGCGCTAAGTGGCCAAGATTTATTTGCTAATGCTATTCCTCCGTTAAATCCAGGTGTCGGCTATGAAATTAAAATGGATGGAAAACCAAATCCCGGCGAAACCTTTACTTTGGCTTTTAACCGAAATTCGATAGCGGATAACAGTAACGGCTTAAAACTTGCGGGCTTAGAGAACGACGATAAATTACGGAAAAACCATAAGAATAACGGTGAGAATCAGATGACGTTTGCCGAAGGTATTTCTACTTTAATTTCAACGGTTGGTAATGCCACTCGTGCAGCACGGGTTAATACAGCTGCGAATGAAGCTAAACTAATACAAAGCCAGAATTGGATTGAGAGTGTATCAGGTGTCAATCTTGATGAAGAAGCCGCCAATATGATTCGTTATGAGCAAGCTTATAACGCCTCTGCGCAAGTGGTGAGTATTTCTCAAAAAATATTTGACACAATTCTGAACGCGGCGAGGTAACAAACATGAGATTAACCAATAATCAAATATTTTCGCGCTCGATGCAAGATATGTCGCAAACACAAAAACGGCTAAATTCGGCACATGCACAAGTGACATCACAAGAAAAATTTCGTACCTCGGGTGATGCTCCCGCGGAAATAGCGAAATCGAATTACTTGAATGATGAAATCAAAAAAAATACCCAATACCAAACGAATAGCTCGATGTTGAAAAGTACATTAGGTTTGGAAGAGACGACTCTTGATAACTTACACACCGCGATGGAACGTGGGCGTGTGCTTTCTGTTAGAGCATTAAATGGTGCGGTTGGTGAACAAGACCGAAATGCAATTTCGTTAGAAATAGGGCAAGTGCAAAAAGAAGTATTTAGTTTGGTAAACACTAAAAATGCCAATGGTGATTATATTTTTTCTGGAACGTCTTCGCAATTACAACCGTATGTTAAGGATGACCAAACGGGTCTATATACTTATCGTGGTAACGAGCAAGACAATGATATTCAAATCGCAACCAGTGTTTATATTGGTAGTGGCGATAATGGTCGACGAGTCTTTGAATCATCCCCTGCGCGGTTAACCGCGAGCACGAGTAACCTGACTGGGCTTATTACCTCTGCGAAAAGCGAAGTTGTTGATCAAGGTGAATATGATAATTTTCATACTCACAATTATGATCATAACAATCCGGTAAATAATACCTTCAAATTAAATCTCATGGCACCGTTAATTCCCGGTGATAACGATACCTATGAGATCAAAGATAATTTAAATAACGTACTGCAGAGTGGCCGTTTTTCTTCAGAGCAAGGCGTTCGCTTTAATGGCGTCAATATTTCGGCGCAAGGTGCGTCACCGGGTAGTGTTGATATATCGTTAATGCCAAGTGTTAATACCAATATTCTTAATACGTTAGAGTCATTAAAGGCTGCATTATCAGACGCTTCATTAGAAAAAGTCGATTTTCGCGAGCGTATGGCAGATGCGCAAGTCGGTATTGAGAACGCACAATATTCAGTAGTCTCAACAATATCGACGATCGGTGGTCGTAATAACACTATTGAGCGAGTGACTGAATCAAACGCGTCTTTTAAGATCATTAATCAAGAGGCAATGGCAATTCTTACCGAGACAGATCTTGCCGCGGCAATGACTGACCTAACTAAAGAGCAAAGCATTTTAGAAATGAGTTATAAATCGTTTAATAAGATCAATAACTTAAGTTTATTTAATTCAATATCGTAATTGGCACACAACTTGCTCTTATATTATTAACTAGTTAATGAACTAACTAACATTTAATCAGCACTACATATTCATTATGTAATTGCTTAATAAAGTTAAATACAGAGGGAATACAAATGGCTATATATGTAAATACTAACGTTGCATCTTTAAATTCACAACGTAATTTATCGAACTCAACGAATGAGCTACAAACATCATTTGAACGTTTATCTTCAGGTAAACGTATTAACTCAGCAGCAGATGATGCGGCTGGCTTACAAATTGGTTCTCGTTTAGAAGCACAAGTTAACGGTCTCAATCAAGGTGCTCGAAATGCCAATGATGGCATCTCAATGGCACAAACTGCTGAAGGTGCATTAGACGAAACAACGAATATGTTACAACGTATGCGTGTCCTTTCAATTCAGTCTGCCAATGGTTCAAACAGTACTGAAGATCGCTCCGCGTTAAATAAAGAATTTGGTCAGCTACAAAATGAAATCGACCGTGTAGCAAAAGACACAACGTTTGGTGGCGAGACGTTACTTGATTCAACGTTTAATAATAATTTTCAAGTTGGTGCTGATTCTAATCAAACCATCACAGTTAAAATTACGACGAACATGAATTCACTTGGTTTAGGTGTTGGTACTGCAGCGTCTAACATTCTAACTGCGGCAGGTGCTCAAACAGCAATCGACTCTTTAGATACTGCTATTGCGTCAGTTACTGATGTACGAGGTGACTTGGGTGCGAAACAAAATCGTTTCTCATCAACAATCCGTAATTTATCGAACATTGCTGAAAACGTATCTGCATCTAAATCACGTATTATGGATGCTGATTTTGCTGCTGAATCTGCGCAACTAGCGCAAAATCAAGTATCACAGCAAGCAGCAAGTACAATGCTAAGTCAAGCAAATCAGCAATCTCAAGTTGCGATGTCATTATTAGGCTAAGAGGGTGGGCCCCTCTGCCCCCTTTGGGGGCTGCCTAATGTATTGCTTTTACCTATGTCCTTATCGCTTTAGTTCTGCCTAAGCGTATAGGTAAAAGTATTTTTTATCTCCCTTTTTTAACCACGTCTTCTTCGTTTACTTTCTCTTTACCACTACTTCTGTTGGCATTTATTACTTTTCCCTCTAGCACTCTCAGTAATTGAGCATTATTTTGCATGAGTAATGATCCGGCAAATTAGCGGCAAATTTTTGGCTTGGTTAATATAAATCGAAATCGGGATTTATACCTTATTGTGATAAATGTTTTATTTATTTTAAAACAACGGCTTACATCTATTATCGTAGTCTTATCTCTTGGCTTATTTATTGCATTAAAAACAATATATGAATTTTTAACTTAAAATAAGCAGAGAGGAAGATACAGTGGCCTTATATGTAAATACAAATGTAGCATCATTAAATTCACAGCGTAATTTGACGACCTCTACAAATGCGTTGCAAACATCATTTGAGCGACTATCGTCTGGTAAACGTATTAACTCTGCTGCCGATGATGCCGCAGGACTACAGATCGGTTCTCGTTTAGAGTCTCAGATAAACGGCTTGAATCAAGCTTCACGTAATGCTAATGACGGTATTTCATTAGCGCAAACAGCTGAAGGTGCACTCGACGAAACAACCAATATGTTGCAACGTATGCGGGTATTATCAATTCAATCGGGTAATGGTTCAAACAATGATGCAGATCGTGCTGTACTTAATAGAGAATACAGTCAGATGCAACAAGAGATGAACCGGATTGCGGATGATACAACGTTTGGCGGATTAAATTTACTTGATGCGAGTTTTAATCGAGACTTTCAAATTGGTTCGGATGCGAATCAAATTATCAATGTTAAAATCACCACCAATATGGATGCATTAGGCTTAGGTGTTGGTACTGCAACATCAGATATTTTAACAGAAGTTAATGCGCAAACAGCGATTGATAGTTTAGATGAAGCTATTGCGAAAGTCACTGAAACACGAGGTGATCTTGGTGCCAAGCAAAACCGTTTTTCATCAACAATCCGTAATTTAGCTAACATTTCAGAAAATGTATCTACGTCTAAATCGCGTATAATGGACGCAGATTTTGCTGTGGAATCCGCTAAACTGGCGCAAAATCAAGTATCACAACAAGCTGCAAGTACGATGCTTAGTCAAGCAAATCAGCAATCGCAAGTAGCGATGACATTACTACAAGGTTAACCACATCATTATTTTGGCTCAAGCGGGCCAAAATAGCATCCCTTCTTTTTTAGCACTGCTTGCTTACTCAGTATTTCATTATTCTGGTTAATTAATCGTGGCCTTCTTAATGCAAGCTTGCTTTGCTTTAATCTCACTTTATTTCTCTATACCCTATGCTAATCAGTAATATAGCTTACGCGTCAAAAATAAACATTTCTTATAACCAATTGAAAGTTAACGGTTATGCTTTTATTTCCTGGGTTATGTTGAAAAAAAACTGAAAAAAATAAAAATAACCCTAAAGGATGTATTTTTAGTGTCGATAACTTTTATGACAATACAAATAACCGATTATGAATAAGGGCTGTATTTTACATACACAGCAGTCCTTTACAGGATTTCTTTTAGGAGACGAATATGGCTGTTTATGTAAACACTAATGTAGCATCTTTAAATTCACAACGTAATTTGAGCAACGCTACCAATGATCTACAAACCTCTTTCCAACGTTTATCATCTGGTAAACGTATCAATAGCGCTGCTGATGATGCTGCTGGTTTACAAATTGGTTCTCGTTTAGAAGCTCAAGTGGGTGGTTTAAACCAAGCATCACGAAATGCAAATGACGGTATTTCACTCGCGCAAACAGCCGAAGGTGCATTAGACGAAACAACGAATATGCTACAACGTATGCGTGTACTTTCAATTCAATCTGCCAATGGTTCGAATAGTGACGCTGACCGTAATGCATTGCAATCAGAGTTCAATGAATTACAAACTGAAATTACGCGTGTATCAACAGATACAACATTCGGTGGTAAGAAACTGCTTGATGGTTCATATGATGAAGAAATCCAAGTTGGTGCTGATTCGAACCAAGTTATTGCATTGAAAATGACTTCAGGTATGGATTCAACGACATTAGGTGTGGGTAGTGCTGCTGCTAACATTTCAACTGCAGCAGGTGCGCAGGCGTCAATTGATCTACTTGATACAGCAATTCAATCGGTAACGGGTACGCGTGCTGATCTTGGTGCGAAACAAAACCGTTTCTCATCAACAATCCGTAACATTTCTAATATTTCAGAAAATGTATCGGCATCTAAATCTCGAATTGTTGACACCGATTTTGCGGCTGAATCAGCTAAAATGGCTCAAACTCAAGTGCAACAACAAGCGGCAAGTTCTATGCTAAGCCAAGCTAACCAAACATCACAAGTAGCGTTATCACTACTGTAATCGTTTCGGTTTATTGTTGCCCCGCACCTTGCGGGGCATTTTAGTCTTTGGGGGTTACTATGTCCATTGATAACAATGTGGGTAATAAGATCATTGGTGTCTATCCTGACCCTGTAGTGACAAAAGAACCTGTCATTACCAATCCTGCCGTTTTAATTTCACCTGTTGATAAACCTTTACCTGAACAAAATCCATTATCTGAACCAGAATTTGCCAATAATATAGATTTGGAACAAAATTTGCATCAGGCAAAGGATACGCTGCAAACGCATTTTGATGTTAATAATAAAAAGCTAAACTTTAGTGTTCATGGTGACACTGGCCGTCTGGTTGTTAAAGTTGTTGATCCCGAGAGTGGAGAAATACTTAAAGAACTGCCGTCAGAAGCTGTATTAAAGATGGCAACTAACATTGAAAAGTTTCAGGACAATATATCGGCTAGTTCAGGTTTCTTATTTGATGAGATGGTTTGATTAATATAGCGTGATAGGATAGTCGGATGTTTAATGTGATAGGCAATTTATTGCCTATCACATTACTATTGATGGAAATTAAGGATACGCATGGCCGGTATTACGATGGCAGGTTCAGGTTCTGGATTAGATCTAGAAACGATCATTTCAACATTTGTGACTGCTGAAAAAACGCCAAAAGAATCACGCTTAAATAAAAAAGAAACCAACCTTACAACAGAGTTATCTGGTGTTGGTACTTTAAAAGCGGGTTTGGCCGATTTTAAGGCAATTACAGGTAAGTTGGGTAATCTGGACTCTTTTTATCAAAGTAAAACCAATATTAGTTATCAAGGTCGTGATGTTGAGCAAACAACGGCCGGTGGAGTTGGTGATAGCGCCGCTTTGCCTATTACTATTCAAACTAAAGGTGTGGTACCAAAAGGTGCATTTGATGTTGAAGTTATGCAGCTTGCACAGGGCGCGCGATTAGAATCTGATTTTTTACCCGATCGAGAAACAAAACCGGGACAGGGCATGTTATATTTTGATGCCGGTAAAGATACTTTCCAAGTTGATGTAAATGTTACTGATACCTTACAACAGATTCAAAAAAAGATTAATGATGCACCTGACAATTACGGTATTAGTGCCAATGTAATTAGTTCTGACCTAGGCGCTAAAATGGTTTATACCTCAGATAAAAGCGGTAAAGCCAATGATTTAACGGTATTCACTTCTGATTCAAGTTTGAATATTGTTTCATCCGGAATGAAAGGTCAGTCTGCTACCGATGCGATTATTACGGTTGATGGAAACACCATAACCAAAGATACGAATATCTTTAATCATGCGGTATCTGGCGTTACGATCACTGCCAATAGTTTGACTAAACTGAACGAGCCTGCCAATTTTTCAACGTCGACAGATCATGCTGCTGTACAAGACCTCATTTATGGCTTTGTCGATGGTTATAATACCTTGATGGGTAGTATCAATGAATTGACCCACCCTGAGACCGGTATTTTGAAGTTTGATTCAAGTGCCAGAAGTATCAAGCAACAACTACAGAGTATTACCGGCGGTGTTGTTGATGATGCTAACAAGCGCCTCAATACCTTATACGGTGCAGGTATCTCATTAGAAGAGGGTGGCATGTTAGCTGTTAATCCATTTGGTATGGGTGGTTCTAAGTCTGGTGATCAACGTTTAAATGAGGCAGTAAATAACTCATTGGATGATCTTGGCAAACTTTTTGCAGGGAACAATGGTATTGCGGCACAAGTGAATCGCGTGTTGGCAAACAATTTGGGCAATAAGGGCATGATCTCTCAGCAAGAAAACATGCTTAGTGAAAATTTACGCGACATTGGCGATGATCGAGCTAAATTAGATCGTCACATTGCCTCATTTGAAGATACATTACGCAAAAAATATACCGCCTTAGATAATACGGTAACACGTTATAATGCCACCGGTGATTACATTCGCAATGTATTAGGTTAAGCATATTATTCTTTGGTATTTAAATAAATTAATAGTTAGGTAAAAAAGCATGAGAGCTAATATAAGACGTTATCAGCAAGTAAGCCGAGAAAGTGGTATTGCTAGCGCTGATAACCACCAAGTGATTTTTATGTTGTTACAGGGGTTGTTGGATTCTGTAGCTGTAGCAAAAGGCTGCATTTTACGTAAAGATATTGAAGCTAGAGCGAAAGCAATTAACAAATCAATCAATATTACCTCGGGTTTAATCGATGGTATCAACCACAAGGTCCATCCTGAGATTGGCGAAAACTTTGATGCGCTATACCGTTATATACAATTGCGTTTAAATGATGCGTCATTAGAGCAGTCAGTAGAACCATTAGATGAAATCACCACCTTAGTAACACCGATTAAAGATGCATGGATAAACATTCCTCAAGCAGAAAAAGAAAAAGCTGAAGCGGCTCGAAAGCAAGCTAGCGGTGCTTAATGATGAATCTAACTGACGTTGAATTAATGGCACAGATATCGTCACTCTCTGGCCAAGCAAAGCAGGCGGTTATAGCAGAACAGTTGACTGAATGTGATCAGCTATTAATCCAACGTCAGATTTTAATTGAGCAATTAGTTAAACTAGAAAATCCAGCTCAATCCCCTAGTACACGTACTTTTCTAATCCAGTTAATGGCTGCTGATCAAACGCAAATAGCAGCGCTAAAAAACACAAAGTCAGCCCTTGAATCCCAGCAAATTATCAATAAGCGCAGTGCTAAATCAATTAATCGCTATCTTACTATTAAACAATTTTAGGTTGTTATTATGGACCATTTAAATCACGATATTACCGCGAAAATAGCCACATTAGAGTCACAGCAACAGCAACTAAAAAAGCAGGTAAGCTTAGCGCATGCTATTGATGACATCAATGCTAGAACACAACCTAGCGTAGATCCGATGGCTTTGTACCATGCCAATATGCAAGCTTTTAAGCAGTATATCCCTGATATCTATCAGTCGTTTGTTAATTATCAGCCGGTTAAATTTGAATTAGCAAAGATAGCTGAAGTACTGCACCTCGTGGATGTCGATGATAATTTGGTATTAGGTGAAAATTATTTTCGTGATAGCTTGATTGATTTTGAACAGTACCGCGTTAACCCACAGCTTGCGCGTATTGATTTTGCCGAAGAGATCGATAGTGTTTGTGATTTCATTCATGTCAAATATCTCAACCAATTTATTCGTGCGTTACAGGGCATTAACCAAAAACATAAAGCAGAGTTTGTGCTACCTGAAGCTGTTAATTTGATGGTGTGCTTTGGTTTAGGTTTAGGTTACTTCTTACCTGAAATGCTCAGTAAACACAGCGTTAAACGGTTATACATCTATGAACCGGAGAATGACTTCTTCTATGCCAGTTTATTTACCCTCGATTGGGCTGATATTCTGCAACGTTTGGATGATAGCGGCAGTAGTTTACATCTCTGTCTCGGTGCCGATGAAGATGTATTCTTTCAGGATATTTCCTATGAATTAATGACTAAAGGTCGTTATGATTCGACTTTTAGTTTTTGCTATCAGCATTATCAGACTGAGCAAACAAATCGAGCGTTAGAAAAATTCAATCAACAAAATTTTCATGTTGCGTTCGGTTTAGGTTTCTTTGATGATAGCTTAATGGCGTTGGCCCATCAGTACCATACCTTAAACAATCACGTGCCTTTACTCGCGAAAGTCGAACCACTACCTGAATGCGAAACCCGCTCGGTATTTATATTAGGTAATGGTCCGTCTCTGGATGAACACATTGACTATATTCGAGAAAACCGAGATAAGGTATTACTTGTTAGCGGCGGGACGACGATCCGAGCCTTACAACAATATGGTATTACCCCCGACTTCCATCTAGAGATGGAGCGTACTAAGGTTACTTATACAGTCCTTAAGTCAGTTGATGATGATGCCTATTTAAAATCAATCCCATTATTAACCTTAAACACGGTGACCCCTGATGTGCTCAATTTATTTGATCGCAGCTTGATGGGGTTAAAATTACAAGAGCCTTCAACTGAAATCATTCTCAATGCAGAGTTGGGTTGTGACAGCGATAATGTAACCCAATTGATTTTTGCTAACCCGACCGTGTCTAATCTAGCGTTATCTTATTTCACCCGCATGGGTTTTAAAAATATTTATTTGTTTGGTGTTGATCTGGGTTTTTCTGGTGAAGCGCATCACAGTAAAAAAAGTATTTATTACAATCAGTCAGGTGAAGATAAATTGTTATTTGATAAGAAAGCCTTGTCAGGTTTTCTGTCCCCTGGTAATCACGTTGACGAAGTGGAAACGACAATGATCTTCCAAATGTCAGCCAAAGGCATGGGAGAGTTACTCGATTTTTATCCGGATGTTAAATGTTATAACTTAGGTAATGGTATCAAGATTAAAAATGCCATACCGACTTATCAAGCCGATGTTGAATTGACCGATGAGGTATTTGATAAAGCGGAATTTGTTAATCGTATGCTGGCACATTACTCTGCGGATACGCAGGTATTAGCCCAGCAGTATAGCGCTATCTTAGAACAAGATATATTTGCTGATTTTGTCGATGAAATGATCGTGATTATTAAATCTCCGGTTCTCAGCCGTTATGATGCATTAGAGCAACTTCATCAGCAATTTAAGCTATTAAATAGCCAACTTAATACCAAACATGCGTTTTTGGTTGAGTTATTAAATGGCACGTTACAGCATTGTCACGCGGCATTAATTAAGATGTTGTTGTTACCTGCTACTGCAGAGCAAGGTCTAATTTACTATCAGCAAGGACTCAATATTTATATTAACTACCTAGAAGCTGCGAAGGTTAAATATAAACGCGAGTTATTTGAGGTAGACCAAACGGATATTTCTGATACTTGGAAATAATAGTTTTAAGATAATGTACGGTGATGTCATTGGATTAATTTGGCTTGTAGGCTGAAAGTCGATTGATAAGACTGCATGTTACTATTATTTAAGTATATAATCATAAGCTATTCCGATAGTTTGGCTTATGATGAAAACATATTTTTTAATTCCTTTTCTCGCATTATTATCAGCATTAACCCCGCTTGCTGTTGATATGTATTTGCCGGCAATGCCTAACATTGCCAGCGATTTTAATGTCTCTATTGAAATTATTCAAACCACCCTCAGTACCTACCTATTAGGCTTTGCCATTGGTCAGCTTTTTTATGGCCCACTAGCGGACAGCTATGGTCGTAAACCCGTGCTTATTTGTGGACTCATCACTTATTTAATTGCCAGTATTGGTATTGTTTACGGCGATTCTATCGAACAATTTAAATGGTTACGGTTATTACAAGCCATCGGTGGTGGCGCTGCATCTGTCGTTGTCAGTTCCTTGTTACGCGATCTATTTTCCGGTTCGATGTTTTCTAAAATGATGTCTTATGTCGTGCTATCAATGACACTTGCTCCGCTTGTTGCGCCGTTAATCGGCGCACAGTTATTGGTGTGGTTTAGCTGGCCGAGTATTTTTGTGGTATTGGCAATCTTGACGTCGATATGTTTGTTAGTGAGTTATTTAGGCATTAAAGAAACGCTACCGAAAGAACGTCGAGTAGCGTTTAATTTAAGGCAGGTATTCAGTAACTATTGGCTGATTTTACGCAATCGTAAAGTCTTGGGGCTGATGCTGTGTGGCGCCTTTAATGTCTCAGGTATGTTTGCATTTTTAACCGCATCACCGTTTGTGTATATTGAGTATTTTGGCATAGATGCGCAAACTTATGGCTATCTATTTGCGTGTAATATTCTCGGTATGATGGCGGTTACTTGGATGAATGCCAAGATTGTAATGCGCTTCGGCTATCAACAGATATTACGTGCGGGCATTATCATTAGTGCAGTGGTGTCGGTATTATTCTGGTTAGTTAATGCGAACCTGACATTTGGCTTAGTCGGTCTGGTTATTTCAACAGTCGCTTATATCTCGTTAATCAGTCTTATCGGCTCGAATGTGATGACCGGAGTATTAGCTGAGTTCCCGCATATATCCGGCACGGCATCGGCATTATCGGCCACCATTCGTTTTGGTTGTGGTGCTATATCAGGGTTAGTGGTTAGTATATTACATGATGGTACGCCAATACCTATGATCATGGTGATTAGCGGCTGCGGAATATTATCGTTTCTGAGTTATTTCATATTAACGGATAGAGCAAATAAGGACAGTTAATGCGTATTGAATTTATTAGTACTGGCGATGAAGTATTATCAGGTCAGATTGTTGATACCAACGCAGCATGGATATCACAACTTTTCTTTCACCAAGGTCGTGCGTTCAGCCGTCGCTATACTGTGGCAGATGATCTTGAGTCGCTCATTGATATTATTACTGAAACCAGCCATCGTGCTGATGTGGTGATCGTCAATGGTGGTTTAGGGCCAACATCTGATGATTTAAGTGCGCAAGCTGCAGCGAAAGCCATGGCTGTGCCATTAGTATTATCGCAAGCTTGGTACGATTATTTAGTGGCTAAATATGCCCAGTCGAGTAGTACTCTGTCGCAGAGTAATGAAAAACAAGCTTGGCTACCACAGGGTAGTGAAGTTGTGGATAATCCTGTCGGCACCGCTTGTGGTTTTAGTTTCCAGCTGAATCGCGCGCGCTTTTATTTTACCCCCGGCGTACCGAGTGAGTTCAAGCACATGGTCGCAGAGCAAATATTACCGGATATTCAACAGCGATTTACTGCGGTTCGAGTGCCGACTTTAATTAAAATTAAAACCTTTGGTATTTCTGAAGCGGTGTTGAATGAACAGCTTTTGGCATTAAATTTACCTGAGACTATCACCTTGGGCTTTCGGGTTGATTTTCCGATGGTAGAAGTGAAATTACTCTCGACAGATACTGTCGATTTAAAGCTGGCGAGAGTCAAAGTACTTGCTGCGTTAGCGAAGTTTGTCCTGTATGAAGGCGATGAATCTTTTGCCGAATATTTACAAGGATTAATGCTGGGAAAAGGCCATACTTTGTCGCTTGCCGAGTCATGTACAGGTGGCTTGATCGCTAGTGAATTAATTTCCGTAGCAGGGAGCTCTGGTTATCTTGATTCGAGCCATGTTACTTACAGTAACGAAGCCAAGTGTCGCTTAGTTAATGTTAATAAAACTACGTTAGATAAGCATGGCGCGGTATCAATCGAAGTTGCTGCAGAAATGGCTGCAGGTGCCATGCTCAATGCGGGTGTCGACTTTGGTATTGCGGTGTCAGGTATTGCTGGTCCTGGTGGCGGTAGTGACGAAAAACCAGTGGGCACGGTTGCTTTTGCACTGGCAAGTAAAACCCATACCTACAGTCAGCTGTTATTTATCCCACGCTGGGGGCGTCAAGGCATCCGTACTGTGGCGTTATATGTGGCGTTAGATATGCTTAGAAGAGAGCTGTTAGGATTAGATTTAGCGGCAGAGTTTGGCTCAATAGAACGTCGTGCTGAATATGATCGTGTGAAGGGTAAGTAGTTTATTGTTATCGTTACCACGTTGTGAGTGCTAAAGCTGATGTAGCAGTCACAACGAGTTCTATACTGGATGTTTAAGTTTAGCTCTTTACCATTTCTGTTTTGGTTGAAACAGTAAGTCTAGTTCGTTCTTTTCATCTTCTTTTTCTTGGCGATCTTTCAAATCATCTGAAGAGGCTTGGGTAAGTTGTTCATTGACTTCATTTAGCAACGAAACCAAGGTTTGCTGTTTAGTGACAAGTATTTCATTTTTATCATTAATACTATTGAGTGTATCGATACCTTTACGTAACAACTGCTTGCAAGAACCAAATTGACGCGAAGCGCGCGATTCATAGGCTCGTTTCAATAAATTATCGATATTGACATTAAGCTGCATTAATTCAAGTTTACGATCTTCAATCACAAACGTTTGCGTATTCAATTTACTTTTTGCATGCTCTGCACGTAATACCGCACGAATTTTTTTGATTTGTTGTAGTAATACAATCGCTTCACGATCGGTATTCGGAGAGCGAAACATTTTTTCTTCGCTTTGTCCTGGTGCTTCTCTTAGTTGTGCCATTTGCGCTTTGACATTGGCTAAGCGTTGACGTACTTGCGGTAAACTTGGATCTATTTGTAATGTCGCGGAAAGTGAGTCATGCATACGACTGTTTAGTACTAGCGTTAGTACTTTACTATACGGTAATGAGGTGGCGTTCAGCAGCAATTCTTCAGTTTCTTGAATGACTTGTTTGTGCTTGATGATCAGTTGACGCTTTTCAGTTTCAGCCTTACGCTTGTATTGCAGGACGATATTATAGCCGATCACTAAAAATAATAGCACAGCAATCGCGATGACCATAAATGTGAGCTTCATTGTATAATAAACCTAAGTTTGCTGCGGTACTAAGATATTACTATAAATACCTTAGTTAAGGTAGTGTTAAGGTAAAGATACCACCGCCAAGTTTGCCGCCATTTCTCAGTGAGATAAACCCTGATTTTGCTTTGACTACATGTGCGTTAGCAATTAATCTCGCAAAATATAACCCTAATCCAGTACGCCCTTGTTTGCTGCTGAGCTCCGCCATTGAGTTGTGCTGCGCCTGTAACATGCTTTCTGGGTAGCCGTCACCGTTGTCGGCAATCTCAATGACCAATTGTTTATTAACCAGGTTCGCCGTCACGAGGATCTTGCCTTTGCTATAGCGCAGCGCATTGATAAAGACGTCGGATAATAAGTAACTAATCAAATTGTGATCGCAGTACCAAGCTAGGTCTGGATCAATGTTAATGTTAATATCGATGTTGTTACTTTCGCTGTACAATTGATTTTTAATACAAAACTCAGTGAAGTAATCAGCAATAAAACATTCAGCAATGTTTATTGGTAGCTGATCTTTTTCATCTCGATAAAGCGATAACACTTGGACCAAACTGCTATTAAGACGCAATACTTCATAGTGTAAATCGGCCAGCTTAGCGGCCTGTTTATCCTTATCTGGCACGGTGTGCATATCCGCAGACATAGACTCGATCGATTGCAATAACAAGCATAATGAGTTTTTCATATCGTGCACCGCCGATGTCAGGATCAGCGCATAATCGACTGTGTCTTTAGTTGGTTTAATGTTATCGTCTAATGGTGTTATCATATCTTTAACTAGCATAAAAGTAATTATCCATAGCATATCTTATTAGCAAGAAATAACAGTATTCTGCTCTGGTTTTGTTAGAATAGAATTAATTATTTGGAATATAGAGCATATCACGAATGAAGTTACAGCAATTTAGATACATAGTCGAAGTTCTCAATCACAATTTGAATGTGTCTGCGACAGCAGAAAGTCTTTATACTTCGCAGCCTGGCATCAGTAAGCAAGTGCGTATGCTAGAAGATGAACTTGGTGTACAAATATTCGAACGTAGCGGTAAACACCTCACTAAAGTGACGCCTGCTGGTAAAGATATTATTCGTATTGCTGCTGATATTCTAGGCAAGGTTGAAAGCATTAAAGCGGTGGCGAGTCAGCATACCCATCCTTCGAAAGGCACATTAAATATTTCGACAACGCATACCCAAGCACGTTATGCACTGCCGAAAGTGATTAAAGGTTTTATTGAACGTTACCCGGATGTGTCATTAAACATGCATCAAGGTACGCCGGCACAGATCAGTGATTCGGTTTCTAAGGGCACGGCTGATTTTGCTATTGCCACTGAAGCATTGCATTTGTACAGTGACTTAGTGATGCTACCTTGTTACCACTGGAATCGTTCTATTATCGTAAAACCAGGTCATCCACTGACTAAAGTGGGTAAAATCACGGTTGAAGATATCGCAAAATATGCACTGGTTACCTACGTATTTGGTTTTACTGGCCGTTCAGAATTAGATTGTGCGTTTGATGCAGCTGGGCTAGAGCCTAAAATTGTGTTTACGGCAACAGATGCTGACGTGATTAAAACTTACGTGAAACTTGGTATCGGTGTGGGTGTGTTAGCCACAATGGCGTTTGATGATGCAACTGATGATGATTTAGTGCGTATCGATGCAAGTCATTTATTTACCTCGAGCACAACTAAAATTGGTTTCCGTAAAGGTACCTTCTTGCGTACTTACATGTATGATTTCATGGAACGTTTTGCTCCGCATTTGACGCGAGATGTTGTTGATAAAGCGATTATGCTAAAAACAGCAGAAGAGATTGATGACATGTTTAAAGAGATCTCGCTACCAACAAGGTAACGAGATAGTATGACTCGGCTAATTTTCTGTGTTTAGCCGAGCGTTTTTTCAGCCTGCCTTTTATTATCTTTAATCTGTTTACTACCTTTCTGATTGTCTTTCTGGGTGGCCGAGTCGGCTTTTTGGGGTGTTAATGTTGTAGTTGTTGTATCTCGTGCGACAGTTGAACAAGCATTATCGTTAATGACACCAATCAATTCATGCAAACTATGTGATAACGCATCATCGTCACCCAGTCGGGCGATTTGTTCACTGACAATATC
This sequence comes from Moritella sp. Urea-trap-13, assembly GCF_002836355.1. Classification (NCBI taxonomy): domain Bacteria; kingdom Pseudomonadati; phylum Pseudomonadota; class Gammaproteobacteria; order Alteromonadales; family Moritellaceae; genus Moritella; species Moritella sp. Urea-trap-13. The sequence continues at coordinate 328,517 of NZ_PJCA01000001.1, read as the reverse complement.
GATCGCACTGGTCATTACTACCTGTTCTAATTCGGTAAATGCATCTTCGATGTAAGTCGATATCTTTGTCAGTTCGGGTAGGTTTGTCCGACAGGCAATTAACCCCACATTGAGATGTTCCATATAACTGTACAAGGTGATATTCAGTGACATCCCCGGTGGCAATGCTGATAACGGGAAGCATTCCTGCATTTTTGCCCCCATCATATACATAGGTTTACGTGGGCCCGGGACATTTGAGATAAGCACATTACCGACGGGTGGTAATACCGTGTCAAGATTGAGTAATTCACTGATCACCGCCAGACCTTGGCTTGCGAGTGTATAGCTGGTTAATGCTTCATCGGATAATAACCGAGCTTGTTGTTTTAATTTGTCACAAGCGTCTTTAATGGCCATCAGACGGGTTAGTGGTGAAGCGTCGCTATGGGCCAACTCCACCATCGTAATGGCAATACGGTTATTCGATGTAGTGTCGTTGGGATCGCGTAGGCTTACTGGAATTTGTGCGGTAAGTGGTTGCTTAAGCTGAAAGTTTATATCCGCCAAATAACGTTGTAAGGCTATATCACAAATACACACCACGACATCATTTACCGTTGTGCCAGCTATTTTGCCTATGTTCTTTACTCGTGCGAGTGGTAACAGGCTCGTTGCTGCTCGGCGCGCTCGTTTTGGGCTTACTGAAAATGGCGTTTTGGGTGCTGTAAACGGGGTCGGGATATTGGCTTTATAGACCTTAGCGCCTTGTAATAACAGCTTAGAACCAAGTCCAATAATCGATGGTATTGCCCGTACTTGCTTGGTTAATATAGCCCCATTCTGTTTTAATTTATCGACTAAACTGGTTTTTATTTCTGTATCAGGCTGCTTACTCTCAAAACCTGTTTGGCTCCAAAATGCTTGCAGTGCGCCATCAGCTTGTGGGGATAAATAACTAAGGATAATACGGTTGGCTTTGACACCGTCAGTAAAGGCATGGTGCAATTTTAAATAGATGGAAAATTGATTATTGGCTAGCCCTGAAATTAAGTGCATTTCCCATAGTGGGCGACTACGGTCCATCAGGTTAGAGTGGGAGTGCTCAATGTATTCAATGAGTTGTTCCCGCGTACCTGGCTGAGGTAAGCGAATTCGACGAACGTGATAACCCAGATCAACGTTATGGTCTTCTTGCCAGTGCATCATCCCCGAGTAAGCGGTATGTAATGTGTAATTAAACGGCTTTTCTATTTGCGTACATGCCATTAGTTGTTGATACAGATCTTCACCATAATCGCCTTGATAGTTATTTGGAATATCAAAAATTTGCATTGCTGCTACATGGTTTGGGCGAGATACCGTTTCGCAATACAGGAATCCCATATCGGGTAGAGTGAGCGCTTTCATGAATATTTCCCTAATGTTGGCATAGCGGACAACTGGTTACGTCGTGCGATAAAATAGAATAAGTGACCTAATGGGAAGTAGAGAGTAATTAAGCGGTAAAGTCATTAGGGCCAAGGCTATTCACTGCTATTTACACCTAAAAGTATGAGGCTTGTTCTCAGGCGTTTCTACGCATTGAAATAAATCAGTAATCAAAGGGATGAGGGCAGGGTAATACCTGTTATGAGGTACTGAAAGAGCATGTTGTGAGGGATATAAAAAAGCCAGAATAGTGACGAACACATTCTGGCTTTTATTCGTTCTGTTCCTAAATAATATTAGTTATTTAGGTGAGACAGATTAAGTACAAGTGTGGGCTTTTTTGATATCGCCAACATTCAGTACTTTAATTGCTAAACCACCCTGTGATGTTTCACGGTATTTAGCATTCATGTCTTTACCAGTCTCGTACATTGTTTCGATAACTTTATCTAACGACACACAAGGCTCACTTGTACGGCGCATTGCCATACGTGAAGCATTGATTGCTTTTACTGCTGCAATCGCGTTACGTTCGATACAAGGTACTTGCACTTGGCCACCAACAGGGTCGCAAGTTAGACCTAAGTTATGTTCCATGCCGATCTCAGCTGCTTGACAAACTTGTGATGCGCTTGCACCCATCAGTTCAGCAAGACCTGCCGCAGCCATAGAGCATGATACGCCTACTTCGCCTTGACAGCCTACTTCCGCGCCCGAGATAGATGCGTTAGTTTTGTATAGAATACCAATAGCGCCAGATGCGAGGTAGAATTTAGTATATTCATCACGCGTTAATGGACGGATAAACTTGTCGTAGTAAGCTAACACGGCTGGGATGATACCCGCAGCGCCATTTGTTGGTGCTGTTACAACACGGCCACCGGCTGCATTTTCTTCACTCACTGCAAGTGCAAACATATTAACCCAGTCAATGATGTTCATTGGATCTGTGTTAAAACCATCGCTTGCTTCTAGCTGGCGTTTAAGTGCTGCTGCACGACGCGGTACGCGTAATGGTCCCGCTAATAAACCTTCAGTCTTAGAACCACGTTCAATTGCGGCCGACATCGTTGTCCAGATAATTGAAAACTGGTGATGTGTTTCTTGCTCTGTGCGGAATGATTTTTCATTCTCAGCCATTAGTGCACTGATAGATAAAGCGTTATCTTGACAGTGTTCAACCAGTTTTGCTGCGCTGTTAAATGGGTATTTAACGTCAGCTGTTTCACCTTGTGTTAGACCGAAGTTTTCTTCGTCAACGATGAAACCACCACCAGTAGAGTAATATGTTTTTGTAAATGAAACTTCACCATCGATATAAGCATGAATTTTCAAACCATTTTCATGTAGTGCAAGAGGCTCATCAATAAAGTTCATCGCTGAAGGGGGAAAATCAACAGTATGACAGTGTAGACCGATTGGTAAACGACGTGTTTGTTCAACACGGTGAATAAACTCTGGTATTGCATCGATATCAACAGTTTCAGGTGAATTACCTGCTAAACCCATTAAGATAGCAATATCAGTGTGGTGACCTTTACCAGTCAACGATAATGAACCATGCACATCCACTGTGATTTGAGTGACTTCGCGGATCTTCCCTGTCGCTCGTAGGTCGTCGATAAATTGCTTGGCAGCTTTCATTGGACCAACAGTATGAGAACTTGATGGACCAATACCAACTTTGTAGATATCGAATACACTGATCATAGTAATTCCTCAGCAGATGCTTAAGTTATATAAGCTTAAATAATTAGCGCTCTAACAGTTTCTTGTTAGGCAGAATAATGGGGGATTAAACTTTTTTTTAATCTCTCAAATTTTATGACGCTATAATAGCGATTTAATTCGAAAAAACAACTGTCAATATAGTAGGCAACACTGTTATTTAGAGGTTGATCCCATATAACAATTCATTATGTTTAAAAAATGCAGTGTAAAGCTTTGTTTATTTTATTTGGCAGAGAACTTTTAATTACCGAGGTAATAAACGCGTGTATTTAACGCATTTATTTATATATGAAGATTACCTTTAATAATTAATAGTTTAGGCTGGAATGCTAATTGCTTGCTAATAGTGAATAATCCAGTGATCGACTAACAACAATATAAATAACACCATTAAATGTATGATCGAGAATTTAAATGTTTGGAAGGCGGTTTTTCTGGTGGGTTTGAATTTTAAGCGATAAGCGTAATAAATAAAGCTCAGCCCTAAGATTGTTGAACCAGCAAAATAGAGTAAGCCACTGAGTTGCGTCAGCCAAGGTAACCAAGTGACAGGTAATAGCAGTAGCGTGTACAGCAGTATCAGGGTTTTAGTATATTCCGCACCATGTGTCACTGGTAACATCGGGATCTTAGCTTTGGCATATTCTTTTTCTCTATGGATAGCTAGCGCCCAAAAGTGAGGTGGCGTCCAGATGAAAATAATCATTACTAGCAGTAACGCTTGTCCTGTGACCTCGCCGGTCATTGCCGTCCAACCAAGCAGTGGAGGTGTTGCGCCTGCAAGTCCACCGATGGCAATATTTTGTGGTGTTGCTCGTTTCAAGTACATGGTATAAATCACTGCATAACCAATCAAACTGGCAAAGGTTAACCAAGCCGTTAATGCGTTAACAAAGACAAATAGTGTCGCCATGCCGATTATTGCCATGCCCGTGGCAAAGACCAATGCTTTTGCCGTGCTAATGGTATTTTGCACTAATGGCCGCTGATGGGTTCGGGTCATGATGGCATCAATACGTTGGTCGAGAATATGGTTGTAGGCTGCTGCTGCTGCAGACAATAGTCCAATACCCACTAATGCTGGTACTAATAAACTCAGTGAGGGTAAAGTAGGAAGGGCTAGCACCATACCGACTAATGCTGTGAGCAGTAACAGCGCCACAACCTTAGGTTTGGTTAGTTGATAGTAGGCGCGCCAGTTGGGGGTAAGCGTTAATTTGATGGATTGCGTATTCATGACACCTCTTGCAGTTGCTGTTGGTTGAACCAAAGTAGGGTGACTAAGGTTATCAGTAAGATCGCCGCGACTAGGTTGTGCGCCACTGCGATACCCAGCGGTAGCAGGAATAAAACATTGGCGATACCTAAACTGACTTGTAAGCAAAGAATGACAAGCAGGGTTATGGCAACAAAACGTATTTTTCTTTCGGGTTGATGCTTGAGTAATTGGTAGGCAGTAAGCAGCAGATAAACGATCGTCACTCCAGCCCAGATACGATGGGTGATATGGATGTTCATTCTGGCGATGGTATCACGCACCCCATACTGGTAGGTGTCAGCCACTGGACTGAGACTAAATACATCATTGAGATTAAAACGGCTTAACCAGTCGCCATTACAAATCGGTAATTCAGTGCAGACTATGGCGGCGTAGTTTGAGCTTGTCCAACCGCCTAGGGCAATTTGAATAATGACGACTGGCAACGCAATAACGCAATATAATTGAACGCGGACTAATCGTTGTCTATGGATGGGCAATATACGCTCACTGTGCCTGAGATCATTTAACGGTTGGGTTAATAGATTCGGCGGCATTGCAGGTCGAGATAACCGTAATCGAAATAATACCAGTAGGGATAAAATACTAAAGCCCCCCAGTAAATGGCCCATGACAATGATGGGCTGTAAATTCATGGTGACCGTCCACATGCCTAATGCGGCTTGAAATAAAACCAGTAGCGTGAGTGCTGTCGCTAATCGCAGCTGCTGCCTTTGCTTACCACTGACGATGAAAATAATGAGGATAAGTAAGCCTAACAGCCCGGCAATATAGCGGTGGATCATTTCATTCCAGGCTTTTTCTGGCTGTAAAGGTTGGTTGGGATAAGCGAGTTGCGCGGAGGCGATATCTTGAGCATTGGTTGGTACAGCATTAAACCCATAGCAACCAGGCCAGTCAGGGCAGCCGAGTCCGGCATCGGTTAAGCGCGTATAAGCACCAAGAATAATGACGAAAAAAGCTAATAATATCGTCAGGTTGAGCAGTTTTGACATAGACAATCCTTGTTTATTGCTGTGCTTACCCTATTTTTGATATTTTAAGTAAGCGCTTTAAATCCTTTAATAAACCCGCTGATACTTTCAATGCCGCTGCTTTATCTGCAGGGAACTGATAACGCATGAAAATATTTCCTAATGGATCAACTAAATATAGTGTATCCGAGATTAATTGCTGCTGATTAACCGCGCTTAATTGTAATTTTGTGAGCGCTTGGGTATCTATGTTCTCTGATTCAAATGCTGGAGGCACAGTGAGGTAGCGCTGCACGCGACGGCCTTCGGAAGCGAGTAGTGTATGCACTTGTTGGATCTGCCATATACTCTCTTGGCAAACCGCGTTGCAGTCGGTATTGGGGTTGTAGAGCAGTAACCAGGCTTGCGGTGCGGATGCGAGCGTTAAAGGCGGCGTGATTAATTCGCCAGTATTGGTTTTAGCGCCTTGGTACCAGTCATTAACCAACACCAATTTTGCGACTAAGATCGGCGCGACGAATAAACCGAGCATGATAAATAAAGGTTTTTTTTGCATGACTAATCCTTATCTTGCGTATTATTGTTCATTATTTAGGTATTTAGGTATTTAGGTATTTAGGTATTTAGGTATTTAGGTATTTAGGTATTTAGGTATTTAGGTATTTAGCTTGTTAGTTACTTGGTATTTCTTTATCCAGTAGCCACTGCACAGGGTCAATGCAAACGCTAAGGCAAACCATTGCACGGCATAGGCGGTATGTTTTGCAGGTGGCATGACGGTGATCTGCCACGTTTTACTAAAGCCAACAGGGGAATTATTTTCAAGCTGTAATAATAATGGTTTCAGTGGGGTATCTAGGTAGCTCTGCAGTTGTGAAATAGTTGTACGCTGTATCACCAAAATATTATTTTCACCAGCATAGATATTATCACCGAGTAACCAAGGTGAACCTTGTGGTGCGCTTAATGTGCCGGTTAAATGATAGTTACTGGTGAATGTCGGTATTACTGGCAATACTTGTCGTGATGGAGAGGCCGCTATCCAGCCTAGGTTCACCAATATGGTTTGTTTATCGCTGTGAAAAGGCAGATATAGATGATAACCGATACGTTTATTATTAATCTGATTGTCGAGTAATATTGGCTGTTGGTTGTCAAAATAGCCTTGCAACGACACTTGATGATGCAGGTTTTGGGCTGTTACTTGGGTTAGTGTGGTGATGACGGCTTGGTCGATATCTAATAGCGCTTGTTTTTCTTGTGCTCGTGCAAGTTGCCACAACCCCAATTTCATACAAATACCGACGGCAAGTAGGCTAAAGAGCACGAACCCGATTAAGCGTTTAGGGTATTTAGGCTCTGGCTTAGGTATGGTATCAACATGAGTTTGCATATTTACTCTCGATCAATAGCAGCGTGCAATTAAGCATAGAGTTGTTTTAATAAAGTGGGTGAAGAACAACAGAAAGGTTAATTTTATGAGTCGCTTACAGAGGAATATCCCAGCACAGAGTGCTGGGATAGCAACACATGTCTAAAGAAGTGTTATTTTACTTGCCAAGCGATGGTCTCGCCAGTTCTGATTGGTACCATCTTCGCGTCACCAAACGGTAGCGTTGTTGGTACTTGCCATGCAGACTTTTCTAACGTGATAGTGTCAGTGTTGCGTGGTAAGTTATAAAAATCAGGGCCGTTGAAGCTGGCGAATGCTTCTAGCTTATCAAGGGCATTCTGTTGCTCAAATACTTCTGCATAGAGCTCAATTGCAGCATGTGATGTGTAAGCACCAGCACAACCACAAGCCGACTCTTTTTTATCATCTGCGTGTGGCGCTGAATCAGTACCCAAGAAGAACTTATTGCTACCGCTTGTTGCCGCTTGAACCAGTGTTGCTTGATGGGTATTACGTTTCAAGATTGGTAAGCAGTAGTAGTGTGGCTTGATGCCGCCCACTAACATGTGGTTACGGTTGAATAATAAGTGATGCGCTGTGATTGTGGCAGCGATATTGTCGCTAGCATTATTCACAAACTCAACTGCATCTGCAGTAGTGATGTGTTCAAGCACAATTTTTAAATTGGGGAAATCAGCAATAACAGGTTTTAGCACTGTATCTAGATATACTTTTTCACGATCAAAAATATCGATATCTGCATCTGTCACTTCACCGTGTAATAACAGTGGCATACCCGCATCTTGTAATGCTTGTAGCGCAGGGTAAACATTTTTAATTGAAGTTACACCTGATGATGAATTTGTCGTTGCGCCGGCTGGGTAAAGCTTTGCTGCATAAACGATACCGCTTGCTTTTGCTGCGCGGATATCTTCAGCAGTGGTTTGATCGGTAAGATAGATAGTCATTAATGGACTAAATGAAGAATCAGCGGGTACGTTAGCTAAGATACGTTGGCGGTATTCTTGGGCGATCGCAGCATTCGTTACTGGTGGTACTAGGTTCGGCATAATTATTGCGCGCCCCATGTAACGGCTAATGTCCGCAACAGTATGTTTTAAAACATCACCATCTCGAAGGTGCAGGTGCCAGTCATCTGGGCGGGTGATCGTTAAAGTTTCCATTTGATTTCTCCATCGCTAATTTCCGCAGATTCTAAAGATTAATGCTGGTGAAGTCAAAGCGCTAGTAGCAATTGATGTGAAAAGACGATACCAAGCAAGCCTATTGTTAATTTTAGATTATTTGGTATCGAAGTCATCCTATATGGTAAGGTCAGAGTAATAGTGAGAGCGACTGTTTAAGTTAGACTTGTTACTGTTAAAATCAGCATTGTCACTAAACAATGTAGACAAAGATAAACAAAATGATCCACACCACATCCACAAAATGCCAGTACCAAGCGGCGGCTTCAAAGGCAAAGTGTTTACCTGGGGTAAAGTGACCGTTGATGACCCGCAATAGCATCACAGTTAACATGATCACGCCCAATGTAACGTGCATACCATGAAAACCAGTGAGCATATAAAAAGTATTGCCATAGACGCCAGAATCAAAGCGCAATGATAATACTTGATAAGCGTGTATGTACTCTTCAGCTTGGAAAAATAAGAAGGTAATACCAAGTGCCACAGTAATCGCTAACCAAGTGACTAACTTGGCACGATGTTTGGCAATCAGGTTATGATGAGCAAAGTGTAGCGTTACTGATGAGCTAATCAAAATCACGGTATTAATTAATGGTAACCCATACCAAGGCATGGCTTGTGTTTCTCTGCCATCTGGGGTAATTGTTAATGGCCATGTTGGGATAAATTCAGACCAAATTACCGCATGGGTCATGGTATTATTACCTTCACCACCGAGCCAAGGAATAGATAAGTTACGCAGGTAAAATAATACCCCGAATAACGCCACGAAAAACATCACTTCAGAAAAGATAAACCACAACATACCCATTCTAAATGAACGATCGAGCTGTTCATTGTAGAGCCCTTTCATTGATTCGCTAACGACATTACGAAACCAACTAAACAGCATGAATAATAACACCGCGATACCCACAAATAAAATCGGTATACCGGTATTGCTGCCTTCCTTACCGATCATTTGTACTGTCGTTGCTGCGCCAATGGCAATGATAAAAAGTGCGATAGCACCGACTAAAGGCCAAGCACTACTGGCTGGTACATAGTAGTTCTTTGGGGCGTTGGCGTATTCGTTATTATCTTCCATTACAAGGCTCCTAGCGCATTGCTACTTCAGTTGGTTCATTTTTAAACAGAGTGTAGGCGAGGGTTAATGTCGATATATCTGCGGGTATGTTAGGGTCGATATAAAAAATAAGTGGCATTATCGCCTCTTCATTGGCCGCTAACATTTGTTCTTGAAAGCAAAAGCATTCTGTCTTGACTAAGTATTGCGCGCCATAACCAGGACTAATCGAAGGCACAGCTCGGCCAAAGGTGTCTTGGTCACTTTGATTGATCGCCACAAAGCTGACTTGATAGCGTTCACCAGGATGTAACTCAATACTGTTAATTTCAGGCTTAAATTGCCAAGGCAGCTGTTTGTTTAAATACGTGACAAACTCAACCTTGACCGTGCGAGACTCATCGACGGTTGTCATCGGTACGGATGATGCGCGACTATAATCTTTGCCATTTAACCCAGTAATGTCGCAAAAAATATCATAGAGTGGCACTAAGGCAAAACCAAAACCGAACATACCGACAGCGCTAAAGATCAGCAGGCGTAAGTGTTTTTTTATTTTCGCTGTTGTCATTATTTCACCTCAGGTGGGGTATCAAAGGTGTGGTAAGGCGCTGGTGAAGGAACCGTCCATTCTAATCCTTCGGCACCTTCCCATGGTTTTGCTGGTGCCTTTTGACCGCCGCGAACGGCCATGATAACAACGGTAACAAAAATCAGTTGAGAAAGACCAAATAGGAAACCACCAATACTGACTATTTTGTTAATATCGGCAAATTGCAGCGCGTAGTCGGGAATACGGCGCGGCATACCTGCAAGACCTAAGAAATGCATCGGGAAAAATAGAATGTTGACTGATATTAAAGAACACCAAAAATGCCATTTACCCAGTCTTTCATTAAACATGTAGCCGGTCCATTTAGGCAGCCAGTAATAGGCTGCCGCCATAATCGAGAACACCGCGCCAGTTACCAGTACGTAATGAAAGTGAGCCACAACAAAGTAGGTATCATGATATTGAAAATCGGCGGGGGTAATGGCCAGCATCAGTCCCGAAAAACCACCTATGGTAAACAATACAATGAAAGCTAGGGCAAATAGCATTGGCACTTCAAAGGTAATCGAGCCACGCCAGAGCGTAGATACCCAGTTAAATATTTTCACCCCAGTTGGCACTGATATCAACATGGTGCAATACATAAAGAACAGCTCAGCTGCCAAAGGTAAGCCCACAGTAAACATATGATGCGCCCATACTGTGAAACTCAAGATGGCAATCGATGCAGTGGCATACACCATAGAGTGATAGCCAAATAATTGTTTACGAGCGAATGTCGGAATGATAGCTGAGATGATGCCAAATGATGGCAAGATCATAATATACACTTCGGGATGGCCGAAGAACCAGAATATATGTTGGAAGAGGACTGGATCACCGCCCCCGGCAGCATCAAAAAAACTGGTGCCGAAGTATTTATCTGTCAGGATCATCGTCACTGCACCAGCTAATACTGGCATCACGGCGATTAACAAAAATGCAGTAATCAACCAAGTCCACACGAACATCGGCATTTTCATTAATGTCATGCCCGGTGCGCGCATATTTAAAATGGTGACGATGACGTTAATCGCCCCCATGATCGAACTGATCCCCATTAAATGCACGGAGAATACAAACATCGCGGTACTGTCGGGACTGTATTTAGTTGATAGCGGCGGATAGAAGGTCCAACCAAAGTTAGGGCCGCCACCTTCTGTAAACAACGATAACAGCAATAATGAAAAGGCAAACGGTAAGATCCAAAAGCTCCAGTTATTCATCCGTGGCAGTGCCATATCCGGCGCACCTATCATCAAGGGTAGCATCCAGTTAGCCAAGCCAACAAATGCAGGCATAACGGCGCCAAACACCATTATTAAGCCGTGTGATGTGGTCATTTGGTTGAAAAAGTTGGGCTCGATTAACTGTAGGCCGGGTTGGAATAGCTCCGCGCGAATGATCATGGCCATTGCGCCACCAATAAAAAACATGGTTAAACTAAACCACAAGTACAAGCTACCTATGTCTTTGTGGTTGGTTGAAAATAACCAACGTTTATAACCTTTTGGTGCGCCGTGGTGTTCAGCATCGTGCTGTGGTTCAGAAATAGAGTTAATTACTTGCTCTGCATTATCTTTTAATTGTATATCACTCATGTGCAGTCCCTTGAATTACCGATTAGTTGCTATTGGTTAATGCAGTGTCGATTTGTGCTGGCTGTACAATGTCACCGGTATTATTTTCCCAAGCGTTACGTTCATAGGTGATAACTGCTGCGAGCTCTTGTTTAGTTAACTGTTTGGCAAACGCTGCCATTGCGGTACCGGATACACCTTGCAGGACAATGGTGATGTGTTTATTGACATCGCCAAGTGCAACAGGGCTGTTTTTTAATGCGGGGAACGCGCCGGGAATACCTTGCCCACCGACTTGGTGGCAAGCGGCACATGTACGGTTATATACGGTTTCACCGAGCGTCATCATCGTCGGCATGTCCATGGTTTTGGTCAGACTTTGCTGCTCTGCTTGTAACTGTTGTTTTGCCGTGACTTTTGCTTGAGCCAACCAAGCATCAAATGCTTCTGGCTCTAGCGCGGTGACCACAATTGGCATGAAACCATGGTCTTTGCCACACAGCTCTGCGCATTGGCCGCGGTAGGTACCAGCTGTATCTATCTTGGTCCAAGCCTCATTGATAAAGCCGGGATTAGCGTCTTTCTTTACCGCAAAGGCAGGCACCCACCATGAGTGGATGACATCGTCGGCTGTAACCAAGAAACGGATTTTTTTATTGATCGGTAATACCAATGGATGATCCACTTCTTTTAGATAATGCGGCTGTTTTTCTATCTCGTTATTAATTTCGGCTTGGCTGGTGGTTAAACGGCTGTAAAACTCAAGATCATGATCGAAATAGCGATAATGCCACTTCCATTGCGAACCCGTGATTTGAATGGTGATATCTGCTTCTGTGGTATCTTCCATCAAGATTAGCGCTTGTGTTGACGGGATCGCCATGGCAATTAAAATGACGATGGGGATAGCTGTCCAAATAATCTCGACAGTTGTGCTTTCATGGAACTTGGCTGCGACAGCACCTTTGGACTTACGGTGGCGATATAAAGACCAAAACATAATGCCAAACACAATTACCGCAATCGCAATACAAATATAGAGAATGGTCATGTGTAAGTTATAAACGGTATTACTGATACCCGTGACGCCCTCCGTCATATTCAATGTCGACTGCTGGGCAAATAACGGTGTTGATACAATCCCTAGTACAAATGCGATTAGTTTTATCGTTAGTTTAGATAAGCGCACATAACCTCCCTCAAAATTATCCATAATGACTCGCAAAATATAGATTAGATAATGAGTGAATTGTGTCCCTTGCTACGACTCTAAGCATTTAACAATCCACTGTTATTTGCCGAAGTATAGTTACAGAAATGTTAATTGCGCTACTTTGTGGTGAAGATAAAGCACTTTATCTATTGTGCCTAAGCATTGAAGGTAACTATTTCAAATGATTGCTTTAGTGCTGATATCTGCTCTTGTAACTTCTTGATGTGACAGGCAACCGATAGCGACAAGTCTTGTTGGTCTTGTTCTTTAACGCTGTCTAAGCGCATTACTTTTAGTTTAATGATTTGGGTATCTGTCATCAGATTATCAATATGCTGCATCATCTCTGGGTTGGGGTACTTTTCTTTGAGTGATTCTAGCTGATTGGTAAAATCTAAAAATGCACGTTCAATTTCGATAAGGGTCATAGCAACTCCTAGTAGCAATCTAAAGCAGGTTGATCTGGTTCACGTCAAATTGATTATAGTGTAAATCTTAATTTTCTACTGCGCAGGGGGATTAATGATCTTAAAGTTGATGGTGACTAATTAACCAAAGTGGAGTTGTAGCACTGTAAATTTGTAGTTTTTCACCTTATTTAGTCATAAAAGTCATTTTTGTTCTTGAATTTTAACTTTTCATCCATACATTATAAGCAAATAAATTATTTAAGTGCTATTTAGGGCGGCAATGCTCGATTTTTTTATTGCTGCTAGCTATAATGTCGCGTCATAAATTTCCAGTTGGAAATGTTATAAATTACTTAGAGGTATCTAAATGCAAGTTTCTGTAGAGACGACTCAAGGCCTAGAGCGCCGTTTAACTATCACAGTTCCAGCTGCAACAGTTAGCAAAGAAATCGACAACCGTTTACGTGGTTTAGCAAAAACTCAACGTATCGATGGTTTCCGTCCAGGTAAAGTTCCAGCTAAAGTAATCAAAAAACGCTTTGGCGCTGCTGTAGCTGAAGAAGTTGCTGGCGAAATCATGCAACGTAACTTCTACGAAGCAATCGTAGCTGAAAAATTAAACCTTGCTGGTGCTCCGACTCTTGAACCTGCACAAGTTAAAGAAGGCGAAGACTTCTCTTTCACTGCAACACTTGAAGTTTACCCTGAATTCGAAGTTGCTGGTATCGAAGCAATCACAATCGAAAAATCAGTATCTTCAGTAACAGACGCTGATGTTGATGGCATGATCGAAACCTTACGTAAGCAACACGCTGAGTGGGTTACTGCTGATCGTGCTGCTGAAGCTAACGACCAAGTTAAAGTTAACTTCAACGGTAGCATCGATGGTGAAGAATTCGAAGGCGGCAAAGCTGAAGATTTCACACTAGCTATGGGCCAAGGTCGTATGATTCCTGGTTTCGAAGAAGGCATCGTAGGTAAATCTGCAGGCGAAGAGTTCACTGTTGAAGTAACTTTCCCTGAAGAATACCATGCAGAAAACCTAAAAGGTAAAACTGCAAGTTTCGCTATCACGCTAAATGCTGTTGAAGCGCAAGAACTTCCAGAAATCAATGCAGAATTCGTAGGTAAATTCGGCGTTGAAGACGGTACTCTTGAGTCTCTAAAAGCTGAAATCAGCAAAAACATGAGCCGTGAACTTGAGCAAGCTATCAAAGCTGACACAAAAACTAAAGTGCTTGACGCATTAGTTGAATCAAATGACATCGACGTTCCTGCTGCACTAGTTAAGCAAGAAATCGTTACATTACGTGAGCAAGCTATGCAACGTTTTGGTCAAATGGCTCCACAAAACGCTCCAGAACTTCCTGATGAGTTATTCACAGAGCAAGCTAGCCGTCGTGTTAAAATCGGTCTAGTACTTGGTGAATTCATCAAAGTAAACGAAATCACTGCAGATGACGCACGTGTTCAAGACATGATCGCATCTATGGCTTCTGCATACGAAGATCCAGCTGAAGTAATCGCACACTACAAAGACAACGAGCAAGCACTAGAAAACGTTCGTAACGTAGCTGTTGAAGACCAAGCTATTGATTTAGTATTAGAAAAAGCAAACGTTACAGAAAAAGAAGTTGCGTTTGAAGAACTAATGAATAAAGCGACTCAAAACGCATAATTGCTGATTCGATTGAACAAAATACGTAATTAAGCGCTATAATGGCTCGAGTGGGGGTATTTCACTTGGGCCATTTTTATTTAGGGATGATAATATGTCAAAATTCTTTAATGATATCACAGAGTCTCCGTCAAACGCGTTAGTCCCTATGGTTGTTGAACAAACAGCTAAAGGTGAGCGTTCTTATGATATCTATTCTCGACTCTTAAAAGACCGTGTAATCTTTTTGACTGGCCAGGTTGAAGACCACATGGCTAATCTAGTTGTTGCACAGTTACTTTTCTTAGAATCAGAAAACCCAGATAAAGATATTTTTCTTTATATCAATTCACCAGGCGGTTCTGTAAGTGCTGGCATGTCAATTTATGACACTATGCAGTTTATCAAGCCAAATGTGTCGACGATTTGTATGGGTATGGCTGCGAGCATGGGTGCATTCCTTCTTGCTGGTGGCGAAAAAGGTAAGCGTCATGCATTACCTAACGCTAAGATCATGATTCACCAACCGTTAGGTGGTTATCAAGGTCAAGCATCTGATATTGAAATTCACGCGAAAGAAATTCTTAAAACTAAGCGTAAATTGAATGAAATATTAGCAGCGCATACAGGTCAAGAATTTGATCGTCTTGCAGCTGATACAGATCGTGATAATTATATGACTTCAGCTGAAGCGATGGATTACGGTCTTATCGATACAGTAATAACAAAACGCGATTAAGTAATTTTTGACAGGTGGAGTCTCTTTTGGCCATAATTAAGATTAGGCATAAGACTTTCTACCTGTAATGTGAGGTTATCGAATGACAGAAACAAAAAGTGGGGATAACGGTAAATTACTTTATTGTTCTTTTTGTGGCAAAAGCCAACATGAAGTACGTAAGTTAATTGCCGGCCCATCTGTCTACATTTGTGATGAATGTGTTGATCTTTGTAACGATATTATTCGTGAAGAGATTAAAGAAATTGCACCAAAACGTGAAGGTGATGAACTACCGACACCGCATCAGATTCGTAGCAAGTTAGACGATTACGTTATTGGTCAAGACCATGCGAAGAAAGTATTAGCAGTTGCGGTATACAATCACTATAAGCGTTTACGCAATGGCGATACATCTAATGGTGTAGAACTAGGTAAGAGTAATATCTTGTTAATTGGTCCAACTGGTAGTGGTAAAACATTATTAGCTGAAACATTAGCGCGTATTCTTGATGTACCTTTTACTATGGCTGATGCAACAACATTAACTGAAGCTGGTTATGTTGGTGAAGATGTTGAAAATATTATTCAGAAATTATTGCAGAAATGTGATTATGATGTAGAGAAAGCCCAGCGCGGTATTGTCTATATCGATGAAATTGATAAAATTTCACGTAAATCTGATAATCCATCTATTACTCGAGACGTATCGGGTGAAGGTGTTCAGCAAGCATTATTAAAACTAATTGAAGGGACTGTTGCTTCAGTACCGCCACAAGGTGGTCGTAAGCATCCTCAACAAGAGTTTTTACAAGTAGATACATCTAAGATCTTATTTATCTGTGGTGGTGCATTTGCTGGCTTAGAGAAAGTGATCGAAATGCGCAGTAACGTAGGCAGTGGTATTGGCTTTACGGCAGAAGTGAGAGGCGAGGCTGACAAAGCAACATTATCGCAAGTCTTTGCTAAAGTTGAACCACAAGATTTAGTTAAATTCGGTCTTATTCCTGAATTTATCGGTCGTCTACCTGTGACAGCAACATTAACAGAACTTGATGAAACTGCATTGATTCAGATCTTAACTGAACCGAAAAACGCGCTGACTAAACAGTATGCTGCATTATTCGATTTAGAAGGTGTTGAACTTGAGTTCCGTGAAGATGCTCTTACTGCAATTGCTAAAAAAGCCATGTCTCGAAATACTGGGGCACGTGGTTTACGTTCAATTGTAGAAGCCGTTTTACTGGATACGATGTACGATCTTCCTTCAGTTGAAGATATTAGCAAAGTTGTGATTGATGAATCTGTCATTAAAGAAGAATCAGCGCCAATTTTGATTTATGAAAATACTGAAAATAAGGCTGCATCTGCAGACTAGTGTTATATTTTTAAACACTTACTGTTAAAAAGGGGCGCAATGCCCCTTTTTTTATATTATTTTTCATAATTTAAGCTCCTAGCATTGATTGTTGAGTAATAACCCCTATATATTCAATATTAGCCCTTAGTCCAGTTTTATAAGTGAGGACAAGATGAGTTTTGAGCGTACGGAAAGCGTAAATATTCCTGTATTACCATTGCGTGATGTTGTGGTTTATCCCCACATGGTAATTCCTTTGTTTATTGGCCGAGAAAAGTCAATTCGTTGTCTTGAAGCCGCAATGGATACAGATAAACAAATATTTTTAGTTGCACAAAAAGATGCAGCTCAAGATGATCCCCAAGTTGATGATTTGAATAGCGTGGGTACAGTCGCTAATATTTTACAAATGTTAAAATTGCCTGACGGTACGGTCAAAGTATTAGTCGAAGGCACACAACGAGCTAAATTAAATAGCTTGAGTGATGGCGATGATTACTTCCAAGCCGAGATTGAATACATTGTTTCTGAGTCAGTATCTGACGAAGAAGAAGATGTACTTATTCGCACTGCAATCGGTCAGTTTGAAGGTTATATAAAACTAAACAAGAAGATCCCTGCTGAAGTACTTACATCAGTTATGGCGATCGACGAAGCTGCGCGTCTTGCAGATACAATGGCAGCACATATGCCGTTGAAATTAGAAGACAAGCAAGTGGTATTAGAACTGAGTAACGTTGCAGAACGTCTTGAGTTCCTAATGGCACAGATGGAATCTGAAATCGACCTATTACACGTTGAAAAGAAAATTCGTACACGTGTTAAAAAGCAGATGGAAAAAAGCCAGCGCGAATACTATTTGAATGAGCAAATGAAAGCGATTCAAAAAGAGCTAGGTGAATCTGAAGATGGCGTTGATGAATTTGAACAGTTGGCTGAGAAAATTGAGCAAGCACAAATGCCTGCTGAACCAAAAGCCAAAACCATTGCTGAGTTAAATAAATTAAAAATGATGTCGCCTATGTCTGCAGAAGCAACTGTAGTACGTAGTTATATCGATTGGATGATTTCAGTTCCTTGGAAGAAACGTTCAAAAGTTAAAAAAGACATTGCTAAAGCGCTAGAAATACTTGATGCAGACCATTTTGGTTTGGATAAAGTAAAAGAACGCATTTTAGAATATCTAGCAGTACAGAGCCGAGTGAATAAACTTAAAGGCCCAATTTTATGTCTTGTCGGTCCTCCTGGTGTAGGTAAAACTTCGTTAGGTCAATCGATTGCGAGAGCAACTGGACGTAAGTATGTACGTATGGCTCTTGGTGGCGTACGTGATGAAGCGGAAATTCGTGGACATCGCCGTACTTATATTGGTTCTATGCCGGGTAAGATAGTCCAGAAAATGGCGAAAGTTGAAGTTCGCAATCCCCTATTCTTATTAGATGAAATAGATAAGATGGCGTCGGATATGCGTGGCGATCCAGCTTCGGCATTACTGGAAGTATTAGACCCAGAACAAAATACCTCGTTTAATGATCACTATTTAGAAGTTGATTACGATCTGTCTGACGTGATGTTTGTTGCGACATCGAATTCAATGAATATTCCTGGTCCACTGCTTGACCGTATGGAAGTTATTCGTTTATCGGGTTATACCGAAGATGAAAAACTAAATATTGCTAAACAGCATCTGCTGGATAAGCAAATTGAGCGTAATGGTTTAAAAGCCAAAGAAATTAACATCGAAGATAGTGCATTAATGGGTATTATCCGTTATTACACTCGAGAAGCGGGTGTACGTTCACTTGAGCGTGAAATTTCTAAATTATGCCGTAAAGCGGTGAAACAGATATTGCTGAACAAATCACTTAAATCAGTGACGATCACCCAAGACAACTTATCTGAATATCTAGGCGTGCAAGTCTTTGATTTTGGTAAGACTGAAAGTGAAAGTCGTGTTGGTCAGGTGACGGGTCTAGCATGGACAGAAGTAGGCGGTGAATTACTGACTATTGAAACCACCTCTGTTCCTGGTAAAGGCAAGCTTAACTACACCGGTTCATTAGGTGAAGTGATGCAAGAGTCTATTCAAGCGGCGATGACGGTTGTTCGTTCTCGAGCTGAAAAACTACGCATTAATAATGACTTCTACGAAAAACGTGATATTCACGTACACGTACCTGAAGGCGCGACGCCAAAAGATGGTCCAAGTGCTGGTATTGCTATGTGTACAGCGCTGGTATCGAGCTTAACGGGTAACCCTGTACGTGCAAACGTTGCAATGACAGGTGAGATCACGTTAAGAGGTGAAGTATTACCTATCGGTGGCTTGAAAGAGAAGTTACTTGCGGCGCATCGTGGTGGTATTAAGCGTGTCTTGATTCCAAAAGAAAACGAACGTGATTTGGAAGAAATTCCAGCAAACGTGATTGGTGATCTGGAGATCCATCCGGTACGTTGGATTGAAGAAGTACTCGTGCTTGCGTTAGAGAATCATCCAGATTCTTTCGAAGTGGTATCAAAATAGTGTGATGGTTTTATAGGTTAGAGTGTCGACCCAGACTTGAATAGTCACTCTAACCTTGTTATAAACGCTATAAACGCTATAAACGTTAGTTCTATTTAGGGGAAGAAAGTGAATAAAGCTCAACTGATAGATAGTGTTGCCGCTAAAGCTGATATTTCTAAAGCTGCCGCTGGTCGTGCTATTGATGCAATGATCGAATCGGTAACTGAAACACTAGTAAAAGACGAATCTGTTACGCTAGTGGGCTTTGGTACTTTTAGCGTACGAGATCGTGCGGCACGTACTGGCCGTAATCCACAAACAGGCGCAGAAATTCAAATAGCAGCATCTAAACTACCCGCTTTTAAAGCTGGGAAATTATTAAAAGATGCATTAAAAGCATAAGCTATTCGTTTTGATTTTTGAGTAAAGACGCACCATAAAGGTGCGTTTTTATTGTTATTTACTGTATTGCAGTTTAGAGAATAGAATTATGTTAGAGAAGTTTCGCGAAGGTTCACAAGGACCAGGTGCTAAGATTATTTTAGGCGCAGTGATCGTTACATTTGCCCTTGCTGGTGTAAGTAGCTATCTAGGTAGTGGTAGCGCTCAATCCGCTGCAACAGTGAATGGTGTCGATATTTCAACACAAGCACTCGAAAATCAAGTGAGAACAGATCGTTCTCGTTTAGAGTCTCAACAAGGTGAAGCATTTGCCGCGCGTTGGGAACAACCAGCATTTCAAAATCAAGTACGTCAACAGTCTCTTAATACGTTAGTTGCGCAAAATTTATTACAGCAAATGACACATGACTTAACGTTACGCATTGGCGATGAAAAAATCCGTGGTTATATTTTTGCAATGCAAGAATTTCAAACTGATGGTGTTTTCAATGATGACCGTTATGTGAGCTTACTACGTCAAAGTGGTATGACTCCTGCGCAATTTGTTGAACGATTACGTACTGACTTTGCACAACAACAATTGACTGACGCATTAGTAAACTCTGAATTTAGTTTACCAAATGAAGTGCAGCAATTAGCGGCACTACAAAATCAACAACGTCAATTAAGCCAACTTATCGTGCCAGCAAATAAATTTGCGGCTGATATCGTTGTTACAGATGCTGAAGTAAGTAGCTATTACGAAGCGAGTAAAGCATCGTTCCAGACACCACCACAAGCTTCTGTAGACTATATCTTAGTTGATATGAAGAACATCAGTGCTGATATTGAATTAGCTGCTGACGACGCTGAAATTTACTACAATGAACATCAAGCATCTTATGCGCAAGAAGATAAGCGTAAAGTCGCGCATATCCTTGTGGCATTCAATGATGATGAGTCAGCTGCAGAACAGAAAGCACAAGATTTACTAACTCAAATCCAATCAGGCGCAGACTTTGCTGAGCTAGCGAAATCATCATCAGATGATACGTTCAGTGGCGAGAATGGCGGTGAGTTGGATTGGTTAGAAAAAGATATTATGGATCCTGCGTTTGAAACGGCTGCATTTGCATTAGTGAATGATGGTGATGTAACAACTGAACTAGTTCGCAGTGATTTTGGTTTCCATATCATTAAACTACTTGCTGTTGCACCAGGTAAAGTGAAAGCATTTGCTGACGTTAAAGCAACTATTGAAACACGTTTGAAAAGCGAACACGCAGTGTCTCGTTTTGATGAGCTAGCTGAGCAATTAGCTGAACAAGCATTTGAAGTGCCAGATTCACTGGATGTTGCTTCTGAAGCGACAGGATTAGTGGTTGTGTCAACAGAACTGTTTTCTGCTAATGCGATCCCTGCACCGTTAAATGATCCGAAAGTAGCCGCTATATTATTTGACCAAGACTTTATTGCGGAAGCACTGAACTCTGAAATCATTAATATTTCTGATACCCAAAGCATTGTTGTTCGCATTAATGCATACAAGCCACAAACGACAAAAGCGTTAGCAGATGTTAATGACGAAATCGTAGAACGCTTAACCGCCACAAAAGCAGAGCAAAAAGCATTAAGCTTTATGAGCACTGTTTCAGCTAAAATTAATGTGGGTGAAAGCGTTGCTGCTGAACTAGCAAGTGTTGATGCAAGCTTTACTGCTCCGGAATGGCTAAGCCGTTTTGATTATACAAAAGCAGACTTTAAAGTATTGAGTAAATTATTCTCAATGCCGAAACCTGCTGCAGCACAAGCAAACGTTGCAACAGAAATATCACTTAGTGGTGATGTAACATTGCTTAAATTCACGTCTGTGCGTGATGCTGAAATCAATGTTGAAGAAGCAACACGTTTAGCGGATACTTTAAAAAATATTAATGCTCAAGCTGACTACGAGATGTTGATACAAACGCTGATCAAAGCAGCTGATGTATCTTATCCTGCTGTTGCAGAGTAAAGCATAACGTAATAACAGGACTCGCCAGACGGTAATTACGTCTAGGTTAAGTTAGTTAATTGGATCTCGGTGTGATGTATATTACACCGAGATTTTTGCTATTAAAGCGACTATTATGATTAAATATATTGTTACCTTGGTTATGACTATACTGATCTTGTTGGCTGGGTTGTGGGTTTATTTACCCAAAGACAATCCACTTTTAGGTGAGTGGCAATCGACAGATGATGTATACGGACAGCCAGCACTATTAGTGTTCACTGAATTCGGTATGTTTAAAAATGGCAGTCATGTACCTGCTGAGTTTGATATCTCGCGCCAGAAGGTGACAGTGATAACGAACCTAGCAAGTACGGAGTATTTATTGGTTAGTGATAATATGATTAAGCAGCGGGTACCACGTCAAACATGGCGTTTTTTCTTACGAGTAGGTTCTTTTGAAGAGCGTAAAGAGGCGATAGATAAGAGTAAAGTTAATCGCTACGATTAACGATTAACGATTAAGAATAAGAATAAGAATAAGCGATTAACAGTGATGAATAATCCTCAGCATAATTAGCCGCTAATCAATCAACCGTTTTGTTTTTTCATATTGTATTGATTCGACAATATCTGTCCGCATAAGGCTGCAGTAGGCTGCGAGAATAGCTGCTCAGTATTACCTTGTTCGATACACTCCCCTTGATGCATCACAATCATTTTATCACTTATATGCTTCACTAAACCCATATTATGGGTAACGATGATATAAGAGATACCGATTGTTTTTTGTAGCTCTAACATCAAATTAATCATCTGTGAGCGTAATGAAATATCCAGTGTTGATAAGGTATCATCGGCAATAATAATTTTGGGATTAAGAATAAGAGCTCTGGCCAACGCAATACGTTGTTTTTGTCCACTTGATAACATCGGTGGATAGAAGGTTGCATACTCAGGTAACAAGCCAACTAGGCGTAATGTATCGGTTATTTTCTCGGTGCGTTGAGCTACCGACATATCGGTATTTAATTGCAATGGCGCATCTAAGATTTGCCCAACGCTAGTCCGTGGGTTAAGTGATGTTTCAGGGTCTTGAAATACCATCCGGATCGAGCGACAGCGTAAATCAGTATTACTGGCATCAAGTTTACAGCCATCAACATAGATATGACCCGTCGTCGGTGTTATCACTCCCGCCAATAACCGCGCGAGGGTGGATTTACCTGACCCCGTTTCACCAATAATCGCCAGTGTTTCGCCACGATTTAAACTAAATGAAATATCATTGACGGCAATAACTTCCTGACGTTTAAAAAAACCAGTTGGGTTGATATAGGTTTTACCTAGTTTTTCCACTCGCAATAAAGGTTGCACAGGTGTTGTTGCGGCGATGGCGATTATTTTTTCTGGCATTTTTTACCTTTTAATTCATCGGCATTTAACGGGAAGTGACAGCTAAATAAATGGCCTTTGACCTTTTGCATCGGTGGGGTGATTACACAGTTTTTTTGCGCATTAGGACAGCGCGGTCCGAGTCGACAACCAATCGGCAAATGGTGCAATAGCGGTACTTGTCCGGCCAAGGTATTCAACCGTGCTTTATGTGGCACTTGGCTAAAGTCGGGATTGGCGCGTAATAGGGCATCAGTATAAGGGTGATGAGTATGGTTAAATACCTGATCTCGCGTGCCACTTTCAACCATTTGGCCGCAATACATCACCGTCATATTATCCGCTAATAAACTTACGGTTTCTAAATCATGGCTGATCAGCAGAATTGTGGTGTGGGACAACTTATTTAATTTATCTAATAAGCGTAATATTTGATTCTGGGTTTTTGGTTCCATCGCCGTTGTCGGTTCATCAGCAATCAACAGACGCGGTTTTTTGGCAATAGCCATCGCTATCATCACTTTTTGGCAAAGTCCTTCAGAGAGTTCAAAAGGATAGCTATTCATCACCTTTTTATGATCTTTTACCCCGACTTTATGCAGTAGGGCAATGGCTTGTTTTTTACGCCAGTTAAAACGCTGCCAAAAGTGACCGGTAAACTGATCACATGGGATAGCTTCTGCAAGTTGATCACCGGCTTTTTCTGATGGGTCTAAATGGGCGGCGGCATCTTGAAAAATCATGCCGATTTCTTTGCCCATTACTCGGCGGCGTTGTACTGGGGTTAAATTAAGTAAATCAATATCACCGAGTCGCAAGCGGTCAGCTCGGACCCGCCAGTTATCTTTGGTGATACCCATAATTGCTTTTGCAACAAGACTTTTTCCCGAGCCTGACTCACCTACCAGCCCACGAACTTCACCATCACTAAGGGTAATGTTAAATTTATCAACCGCCTTTAACGTACCTTGCGGTGTGATAATTTCGATGGTGAGATTTCGAATATCAAGTAGAGCCATTAATCAATTCCCGCAATAATAGATTGTCTTAAACTTTCGCCGACGATATTAATGATGAAGATCGTCACTAGAATAGCCAGTCCCGGTAGGATAACTGTCCAAGGTGCAATAAATACCAAGTCGGTTGCACCGGATAACATAGTGCCCCATTCTGACAGCGGGCGCTGTGCACCCAAGCCTAAAAAGCCTAATGCACTTATATCAATTATAGCTGACGAGATCGCGCGAGTAAGTAAGTTAACCAGTGTCTCAATGATATTCGGGAATACCCCATAGCGAATAATACGGTAATTATTGGCACCGTCTAGTTTGAGCGCAATGATGTACTCTTTTTGTAGTTCTTGGTAAACCGACAGATAGACACCACGAATAAACTGGGGAATAGAAGCCAATAAAATAGCTAATAAACTGTGGTCTAAACCAGGCCCAAGCACTGAGATAAAGATAATTGCTAATAATAGCGACGGAATTGATAATGCCGTATCCATAATATGATGTAAGGTACTCGATAGCAGGCCACTGCTGATAGCGGCACTAATGCCAATTGTGGTGCCAATAATCAAGGCGATAAAGCTAACCAGTAACGCGTTACCAAAGGTTAAACGTAAGCCGTATAATAATCGCGATAGTACATCTCTACCCAGATCATCAGTACCCAAAAAGTAATCGACAGTGCCTTGATCATCCCATGACGGTGGTTGTAATAGTAAGTGAGCTTGTCTTAAATCAGGAGCATGTGGCGCAATAAAAGGCGCAAATACTAATAAGAAAAACAGTAGCCCCAGGGCCCACAATGCCGCCATAGCGATTTGTTGTGATGAATAATGCTTCCAGGTTTGCTCTGCAGGAGACAGAATATGTTCATCCGCAAAGACATTAATGTTGGGCATAAAGTTCTTTCCTGCGAATTGGATTAATGACGACGGTTAATATCTCAGTTAATACATTTGCAGTGACCACGAAAATAGCCACTGTTAACATACCACCTTGGATCGCGGCGTGATCTTGTTGATAAATACTGTTGATTAACCAACGGCCAATCCCTGGCCACGAGAAGACCGCTTCGGTGACCATCGCGGTGGTTAATACCGTACTGAATTGCAAACCCAGATGGGGGATCATGTTAGGAATGGCGTTACGGAGCACGTGTCGCATGATAATTTCGGTTTTACTTAAGCCTTTGCTGGCTGCCGCTTTAATGTATTTTTGTTTCATCACATCACTGACGTGATTACGCATTTGGCGAATAACTTCGGTAGTGGGGACTGTAGCCAACACAATCGTCGGCAGTAATAAATGTTTAAGTGCATCGTAAAATGCATCTTGGCTATGCGGGTTATCAGAAATAAGGGTGTCAATAAGCATGAATCCGGTAACGGAATCAATTTCATACAGTAAGTTCAGTCGCCCCGTTACGGGCAGCCAGTTCCAATTAAGCGCAAAGTACATCATCACTAATGATGCTAACCAGAATACTGGGATTGAAAAAATAAACAGTGAGATGCCCATAATAGTGCTATCAAGTGAGCTGCCTCGTTGCATACCGGCAATTGTACCTATGGGCACACCGATGGCAATTGATAGAATAAAGGCACTGAAACAAAGTTCTAGTGTGGCGGGAAATACCGTTAATATCTCATCGAGTACCGGTTGGCCAGTACCGCTGGTAACACCCAAATTCCCTTGCGCTATCGCCAATACATAATCTGCATAGTTACTGAATACATTGCCGTCTAAGGCTAAGTCACCAGCCACACGACTACGTAGAAAAAAACCAATAACGGTTAATGCCGTCACGGTAATGACCAGTAAATTAATTCGTCTTATTATATAAAAAAACATGAGTTACTGCCGCACTGTATTAATGAAATTGATACCGCCGAAAGCAGTCGTTTCCACGCCTTTTAATCCACTGGTATAAGCATGTAAACGCAAAGAATGTGCCAGTGGGATAAGGGGTAATTCTTGTTGAATAATTTCTTGGGCGCGATAATAGAGCGTGACGCGTTCAATGTATTCTGTTTCTGTGACCGCTTGGTTAATCAAATCATCAAACTCGGAGTTACACCAACGGGTATAATTAGAGCCGGTATTAATCGCGTTGCAACTTAATTGGAAACGGAAGAAATTGTCGGGGTCATTATTATCTGCCACCCAACCCAACAGGTAACTATCATATTCACCCTGTTGTAATTTATTTTCCATGAGTTGCCACTCATATTTAATAATTTTTGCTTCGATACCAATTTGCGCCAATTCTGATTGAATCAGTTCAGCCATTTTAACTGCGTCGGGATTATAAACTTGCGATGATTTTAGCGCCATAATATTCATCTTGAAACCATTGGGATAACCCGCTTCAGTGATTAATTGACGGGCATAGGCAAGGTTGTATTTATAGCTTTTCAGATAAGGGTTATAAGCCCAAGAAACTGGTGGTAAAATTGACTTGGCGTTAACGCCGGTATTGTAATAAACCGCTTGTAACAGGGTTTCTTGATTAATGGTATGGGCTAATGCACGGCGTATTTTAGGGTTGTTAAACGGCGCTTTTTCAGTGTTAAAAGCCCAGTAAGCCACGTTTAACCCGGTTTCTACCGATATCTTAACGCGGTCATGTTTGCTGATCATTGCTACTTGGCTCGCCGCAGGATAAGCCATGATATCGCATTCTTGAGTTAATAATTTGGCTAAACGTGAAGATGAACTCGGGGTGATATCAAAAATAAGCTGCTCAATTTTAGCATTTTCGCCCCAATATTCATCGTGTCTTTGATAGCGAATAAAATTATCAGTGCGGTATTCTTTAAACTTAAATGGGCCAGTACCAATGGGTAGGTTATCGATATCGTTTTTTTTGTTTAACGCAATTAAGGTATCGGCATATTCAGCAGATAAAATGACACTAAAATCGCTGGCTAAATTGGCAATAAATGAAGAGTCAGGTAACACCAGATTAAATTCAATGGTGTAATCATCAATCTTTACCAATGATTGGATTTGTTGGTCGAGTTCAATGCCCTCAAAAAACGGATAACCATCTTTAGACACATCATGATAAGGATTGGTCTTATCTAATATCCGAGCAAAGCTGAAAATGACATCATCAGCATTAAACGTACGTGTTGGGGTAAAGTAATCTGTTTGATGAAAATGTACGTTTTTGCGCAAGAAAAAGCGATAAGAGAGACGATCTGCAGATATTTCCCAAGCGATGGCTAAACCCGCTTTGAATTGTTGGGTATTGGGATCTGTAAATAGCAGGCGATCGTACAGCTGACTAGTCGTCGCATCAAGGGTCACATTAGATGTGGCAGTTTGCGGGTTAAATGAACTGGGGCTACCCTCGGTACAATAAGACAGGCCATTCTGTTTAATTGGGGGGTGCTGATCGCACGCTGTTAACAACAAGATCACGGTTAGCGGCAGTATATATTTAATCAAATTTATAATATGCATATTGTTTTATCACGGTTACTCACCTGACTAATTTATCATTAAGGCAATGTTCAACCAAGTTAATCTGTGCCTTTTACACCATAATAGTTAAATTTATTGCTATATGGTGTAAAAAGTCGATTCATATCAGCCTGTTTTGTTACGATTGGGTATTATTTCGCAACATTGTCAGGTGATTTATTGATCTCACCTATGCCGCTTATCGTAATATCATGCGATACATTTTTAGTGGCGTTGATAGCGTATGTTACATGCTATCATTGGCATATAGTATTTAATGGTGGTTACAATAATGCGTTTGGAATTAGTTTGTGAAGATAGAGTCGGTATCAGTCGAGAAATCCTTGATTGTTTTTTAGCGCGAGATATTAATTTATCGGCGATTGAGATCCAACAACCTGATCGGATATTTATTAAATCACCGAACCTCGAATTTTCTGATCTGCAGGCCTTGATGACCAATCTTCGTCGTATTAGTGGCGTGTGTGATGTTAAAACTGTCAGCTATTTACCGTCTGAACTTGAGCATCAAGAAATTCAAACCTTGATGACTAATTTACCTGATATTGTATTTTCGGTGGATGTAAAAGGCTTAGTGTCTTTGGTTAATGCACCGGCATTGACCGCGCTTGGACTTTCGGAGTCACAAGTGAAAGGCCATTGTATTAGCAATTTTGTCAAAGGATTCTCCATTGCTAAATGGTTAGAATCAGAAGAGGTCTGCGCGCAAACCCAAAAACTGACTCTATTAGATGAAGACTTTCTTGGTGATATTCTACCGCTGAGTATTAGCAGTGATATTAATCAAGTGGCATTATCAAAAGCAGCCGCGAGCGTAAAACCAGATGAACTCGTTGGCGCTGTCATTATTCTTAAATCGGTTGACCGTATTGGCAAGCAATTTAATTTTTTACGTACCTTTCAGTTTGCCGCGTTTGATGAGATCCATGCCAAAAGCGAAAAAATGAATAAGTTAATCAGTACCGCTAAAAAATTAGCTATGTTAGATGCACCGCTGATGATCTTAGGTGAAACGGGCGCAGGTAAAGAGCTAATTGCTAAAGCGTGTCATCAAGCGAGTGGGCGCTCACAACAACAATTTTTAGCGCTAAACTGTGCCGCGGTGCCCGATGCTGTTGCTGAATCAGAGTTGTTTGGTGTTGTCACTGATGA